>WJKA01000462.1 GCA_014729375.1 Chitinivibrionales bacterium | reverse complement strand
CCTTGATATCGTCGGCCTTTCCGCTGCCTTCGATAATCGTTGTATTGTCTTTGTCGATTGTCACCCGCCTGGCCGTGCCGAGTGAATCCACCGTCGTGTTCTCGAGCTTGAAACCAGCTTCCTCGGAAATTAGGATTCCGCCGGTAAGTACTGCAATATCCTCAAGCATTGCTTTCCGTCTGTCACCGAACCCCGGAGCCTTTACCGCTGCGACTTTCATCGTTCCCCGGAGCTTGTTCACCACCAGGGTTGCCAGGGCCTCGCCTTCAAGGTCTTCGGCGATAATTAGCAGGCTTTTTCCCATCTGCACGACTTTTTCCAGCAACGGAAGCAGGTCTTTCATGGCGCTGATTTTCTTGTCGTGGATAAGAATAAGAGGATCATCCAGGGTGGCTTCCATGCTCTCAGAATCGGTTACAAAGTAGGGGGATAAATATCCTCTGTCAAACTGCATTCCTTCGACAACTTCAAGGGTTGTTTCCATGCCCTTGGCTTCTTCAACCGTAATCACGCCGTCCTTACCGACTTTTTCCATGGCATCGGAGATTAAATCGCCGATTTCCCGGTCACTGTTTGCAGAGATAGCGCCTACTTGTGCGATTTCTTTTTTACCGGCAATTGTTTTTGAGTCTTTTTTAAGCTGGCCCACGATTGCTGCAACCGCTTTGTCAATTCCGCGTTTCAGGGCCATGGGATTTGCCCCTGAGGTAACATTTTTAACGCCCAGCCGCGCAATTATCTGTGCCAGTACGGTGGCAGTGGTCGTGCCGTCTCCGGCCGCGTCCGAGGTTTTCGATGCAACCTCTTTGACCATCTGGGCGCCCATGTTCTCGAATTTATCATCGAGCTCGATCTCTTTTGCAACAGTAACACCGTCCTTGGTGACAGTCGGTGAGCCGAAGCTCTTATCGATTACGACATTGCGGCCGCGTGGGCCGAGGGTTGCTTTTACTGCTGCGGCGAGAGTGTCTACGCCCCTGAGAAGTTTGTCGCGCGCAGAGACGTCAAAGGTCAACATTTTTGCAGCCATTGAATAACTCCTTTCGAATTCAGGTTAAATGGACGCGAGCACATCGCTTTCGCGCATGATAAGATACTCTTCTCCCTCAATTTTTACCTCGGTACCCGAGTATTTTCCGTAGAGGATTTTGTCGCCTTTTTTAAGCGTCATGTCAAGTTTTTTCCCCTGGTCCGAGACCTTGCCGGGGCCGACTGCAATTACTTCGCCTTTCTGGGGCTTTTCTTTGGCATTGTCGGGAATAATTATTCCCCCGGCCGTCTTCTCCTCGGCTTCAAGCAGCCTGACAATGATCCGGTCTTCAAGCGGCTTCACATTCATAAAACAACCTCCTTCAGAAGTGTTACAGTGCGTTGGTACCCCTGTTCTCCACCATGGTGACTCAGGGAAAATTCATGCAACCGCAAACCATATAGAAAGCCCTCCGAAAATGTTTTTTCCGGAGAGCTGTATGTAATCTATTATAAACCTGTCGGTCTCTCTGGTATAAACACGCTCCTTCCTGTTTTACGCTTTTATCTCGATACGCTTTGGCCTGGCCTCTTCCCGTTTAGGAATTGTTATTCTCAGAAGGCCGTTTTCCAGCGTTCCAGATATTTTTTCCTTATCAAAGTCATTGCTGATCTGGAAAGCCCGGTAATAATCGCCTGTCCTGTATTGGCGGAGTATCGGATTTTCCGGTTCCGAAAAAGAGTTCCTGGCACGTATTACCAGGGTGTCGTTTTCAGTAACTTCGATCTGGACATCGCCTTTTTCCACTCCCGGCAAGTCGACCGTAAACATGACATCGTTTTCGGAAGAATAAATGTCGACATCCGGACTGTAAGCGGTCCCCGACTCATTTATCTGTTCCGCAGCCGTGTTGTTGACTGCCTTTTTTTCTCTTTTTTCAAGATCTGTTGCCATAGTACTCACCTCCTTTACTTTACTTCAATGGAGATCTTTTTCGGTTTTGATTCCTCGCATTTTGGAAGCTTGATTGTCAGGATACCGTTTTTGAATGATGCGTTTATTTTGTCCTGCTCGATTTTGCAGGGAAGCGTGAATGATTTTTCAAAATCACCCGCAGAGCGTTCCTGGCGAACAATTGTGTATCCGTTTCTGTCTGCGCCGGCGTTGTTTTTCCCCGAAAGCGTCAGAACACCGTCGGCATAGCTGATCGAAATATCTTCTCTGGTCAGGCCGGGCAGCTCTGCTGTGACGGTAATTTCATCACCCGTGTCATACGCATTCATCAAAGGATAGGATCGTGCTGCATAATCGTAGCCGGTCCCGGTAAAAATATTGTCAAGGTCCGACCGCATGCGCTCGAGTTCTTTCCATGGATCAATTCTCCACAACATACAAACCACCTCCTTTATCTGATTGTTTCAGTCTACTGCAACTGTAATCGATTTTTCTTTTCCCTGCTTTTTCGGCAACTGTACCGTCAATACGCCGTTTTTGTACCGTGCTCTGGCTTTCTCGAAATCAACATTCTCGCCAACCGGGATATCTCGCGAAAAGCAGCCGTAATTGCATTCTTTGAAATACCGGTTCCTGCCTTTGTCTTCTTTTTCTTCGCTCTTTTCACCTTTGATCCTCAAATACCCGTTGTGCCAGGTCAGGTCGATATCTTTTTCCGTCAGCCCCGGGAGTTCCGCTTTTACCTCGACTTCCTTTTTGCTTTCGGAAATATCGACTGACGGCAGCCGGGTGGCTAGAGAATTCCCCGCTGACATCAGGAAACCGTCAAAAGGATCATTCCACATGCGGTCACTCCAGTTGTCCCCTGTGTGCGGCACCGCATGCTTATTAGCTTTTCTCCAGGGTATCAAGCCTTTCATACAGTACCTCCTTTCATTGATGTTTTCTTTTTTTCAAAAAGCAAATTGCATGCCATAAAAAAGGGCTCAAATTCACAGGAATCGGGGCCTGGACGCGCGTAGTCGCGTTTCAAAATGAAATTACGTTTCAATTTCAGACGGGATTTTATCAGCCGAGGATATCGGCAAGGGCTTTTCGCAGTTTGTTAATGCGCGCCGGGGCAACGCTGAATTGTCGGAAGCCGGAATCAAGAAGGGCTTTTGTGTATTCGGTGTCGGCAGCCATTTCTCCGCAGATAACGCAGTCAATACCGGCTGTCCGGGATTTTTGTATGACTGTCCCAAGAGATTTGATAATGAGTTCCGCGCCGGCTTCGTAGTACTCGGAACAACTCAGCTTTTCCCTGTCCGCGGCAACGGCATATTGTATCAGGTCATTTGTACCAATACTGAGGAAATCTGAGTTTGCGATGATATTGTCTATGTCCATAATTGCAGACGGGGTTTCGATCATGGCGCCGATCTTAATAGAGCAGGAGCTGTTCAGTTTTTTGCATTCGTTTTCAAGCGCGGACCTGATAAATACAATGTCATCTGCAATTGACGCCATTGGGATAAGAATTTTCATTTCGTGATCTTTTGCCAGCCTGATAAACGCTCTGAGCTGGGTCCTGAGAAGTCCGGGATATTTTTTCAGCACGCGCACGCCACGCAGGCCCAGGAGTGGATTACGCCCGCTTTCGGTTTTAAGGTATGGAAGTGACTTGTCGCCGCCGATATCGAGAAGCCTGATTGTAACGGGAAGGTTTTGTACCGGCTTGAGGATTTTTACAAAATCATTCACGAGGTCGCGTTCATTGGGAAGGACCGATTTGGCCATATAGAGCGCCTCCAGCCTGAACAATCCGATACCGTCAACATTGGATTCCGCTGCCAGGGTTGCATCCTCCGCATTACTGATATTCGAAAGGATTCCGATCGGATCATCACCCATCATGAACGATTTTGTCACCAGTTTTTTCTTAATAGATCGGAATTTCCGCTTTTTCTTCGTTTGATCGCTGATTGCGTTCTGCTTTTCCTCAGGACCGGGATTGATTATGATCCGTCCTTTATTGCCGTCAACGATTATTTCGCCCCTTTGAGGGATACTGGTAAAAATCCTGGAGTTTACATTTGAAACATAGGGCAAATCCAGCGCGCGGGCAAGGATCGCGGAATGGCTGCTCCGGCTCCCCTCTTCGGTGACAAACGCGACCGCATTGCGGGTGTTCATATGGATCGTGTCTGAGGGGAGCAGGCGGGGAGTGAGGATAACCGCACGGGACGGTATGTCGGCCAGAATGTTGTCTTCGATGCCGGTAAGCACCCTGAGGAGGCGCCATTCGAT
>WJKA01000461.1 GCA_014729375.1 Chitinivibrionales bacterium | reverse complement strand
GTCGGCGACATTGATAATCTTGCAGCGCTCATACTGGAATCATCATCGCACCAGATTCCCGGCAACGACGTTACGTTTCACGGACTCCGCCGCGCCCTGATCGAGCTTCTGGCACATTTCAGTGTGTACCGGACCTATATCGATTTTGACAAATACGATAACCGGGACAGAAAAATCATTCTTCGTGCGGTCCGCGACGCGCGGCGGGAGCAGCCGGAATTCGAATATGAATACCGGTTCATTGAATATTTTTTCACCACCGCCGGGAACGGCGCCGCCGAAGCCGTCCGGAAACGGCGTGCCGCATTGATGCGGTTCCAGCAGTTTACCGGCCCCTTGATGGCAAAAGGATATGAGGACACGTTTCTTTATATATTCAACAGGCTGACCGCGCTCAACGAAGTCGGCGGCAATCCCGCCCACTTCGGCGACAGCCTCGACAGTTTTCATTCGTATCTCAAAGAGCGCATGAAACAGCGGCCGGCCCCGCTCAATGCCACTGCAACGCACGACTCCAAGCGCGGAGAAGATACCCGTGCCCGGTTGCTGGTGCTTTCTGAAATACCCCGCCAATGGGACATGACCGTCTCTTGCTGGAAAAAGATGAACAGCCGGTTTAAAAAGTGCCTCAACTCCCGCATGGCCCCCGACGCCAATGATGAATACCTGCTCTATCAAACCCTTGTCGGTACTTTTGCTGTTGAGGGTGAAATTGACGATTCGTATTGCTCGCGGATCAGGGAATATATGCTGAAAGCGATCAGGGAAGCCAAGGTTCATACGGCCTGGATCCGTCCGGACACCGCGTATGAGCAGGCAGTAATGAATTTTGTCGATTCAATTCTTTCGAAAAACAATGCAGCATTCCTCAAAAACCTGACCACGTTTTCTTCGGATATTGCCTGGCACGGCATGCTCAATTCACTCTCGCAATGCGTGATTCGTATTACCGCACCCGGCGTTCCGGACATGTTTTGCGGGACCGGGCTCCTGCGGTATGTACTGGTCGATCCCGACAACCGGCGGAATATCGATTTTGATCTGCGGAATAATCTGCTGGTCCGGCTGAGTGAGAGTATCGAGTCCGGGAAGGACGTTCTGCTGTCGGAATTAATGGCTACCCCCAACGAAGCGCTGGTCAAGTTGTACACGAATTACTGCGCACTCCAGGCGCGCCGGGAGAACAGCAAATTGTTTACAATAGGCACATACGAGCCGGTGCAGGCAAACGGTATTCAAGCAGGATCGGTTATTGCATTTTACCGGCACTACGGCACCCAGTCCTTTTTCGTGGTTGCGCCCCGGTTTACCTGTGAGCTTGTCAATAAAAACACGTATCCCGCCGGCAGAGCAATCTGGGGTAACACGAAAATATCGCTGCCGGTTTCAGGCACCAGGGTCTTTACCGAAATATACACCGGAATTTCACGTGAAATACCCCCTGAGGTACATGTCGGTGACATGCTCCGGGGGTTTCCTGTTGCAGTCTGGATTGCACAGGACCCGCCCTGCCGAAAACCATCGAACCCGCAGGAATAATATCCGCTTAATCAGGAGAAACGTACATGAACAAAAAGTCTATCGGTTCGGTCCCCCATGCCTGGGCGCTTGACACCGAAGATATCTGCAACCGGCTGGATGTGGACCCTGCATCCGGCCTTTCCTCGGGGGAAGCCGGCCGCCGATTGAAGGAATACGGTAAAAACCGCCTGGAAAGCATCGAGCACGAAAGTATCTTGGCCATACTGGTCCGTCAATTTACAAGCCTGATTATGGTGGTGCTGTTTTCCGCGGTTGTTCTCTCGTTTCTTTTCCGGAAGTGGACCGACGGCATTGCCATTCTGCTTGCTTTGATCATCAATGCCGTCATCGGTTTTGTCACCGAGCTCCGCGCGCTCAGGACGATGGAATCGCTCCAGCAGATGGATACCAAGTATGCAAAGGTAACGCGCGGCGGCTCATCGGCCGGCATTGATTCCCGCAGGCTCGTGCCCGGAGATGTTGTTCTTCTGGAGAGCGGCGACCTTGCCGCAGCGGACATGCGGATTCTTGAATCGAACAATCTGACAGTTGACGAGTCTGCGTTGAGCGGCGAATCGGTCCCGGTACTCAAAAGCACCGGCCCGGTTTCCCGCGAGGCTGCGCTTCCGGAACGGAAATCCATGCTGTTCAAAGGAACGTCAATCACCGAAGGCTCTGGCGCGGCAGTCGTGGTGTCGACCGGTATGAACACCGAGATCGGCGAGGTTTCATCGATGGTGCGGGAAGCCGAATCGAAAGAGGACCCTCTCGACCGTCAACTGGACCGTCTTGCTGGACGGCTGGTGCGTCTGATCGTTGCCGTAGCGGTAATCGCCGCGGCCGCAGGGATCGTTGCAGGCAAAGAGCTTTTGCTGATGATTGAAACCGCAATTGCACTGTTTATCGCTGCCGTACCCGAAGGCCTTCCCATAGTATCAACCGTCGCTCTGGCACGGGGGATGGAACGTATGGCCCGCAGAAATGCGCTTGTACGGCGACTGTCCGCGGTACAAACCCTGGGATCGACAACGGTCATTTTTACCGATAAAACCGGTACACTGACCGAAAACAGGATGAGCGTTAAGAAATTGTGCACCAGCGGCAGAACAGTTACCGTCCGGCAGGACCAGCAGGACCGGAGCTCGCAGTTTTACGACCTGCAAAAACAACAGCCGATCGATCCGCAATCTGATCCGGTGCTGCATGCACTGCTTTTGACCGGTGTATACTGCACTAATGCTTCCCTGGGTGACAATGAAAACATTGGCGATGCTATGGAAATCGCGCTTCTTGAAGCAGGGAGAAAATCCGGCATCGAGCGGGAGCAGGTGCTGAAAGAAAATCCCGAACTCAGAGAGGTGTCGTTTGATCCTGAAGTAAAAATGATGGCAACGTTCCACCGTGCGGAAACGGATATAATTGAAGCGGTAAAAGGTGCGCCCTCGGAAGTGCTGAAAGCCTGCACGCATATCCGATACGATGATTCCCTGGAAATTCTTGATGCCGAAAAGAAAGACCAGTGGCTGAAGCATGCCTCGGGCATGGCTTCAAAGGGCATGCGGCTCATTGCCTGCGCTCAGCGCACGCCCGGGAATGAAAATGTCGTGCCCTACGAAAACCTTCAGTTTCTCGGCCTGGTCGGCCTGCTCGATCCGCCGCGACGTGAAGTAATCGGGCCGATTGAAACATGCAAAAAAGCGGGCGTACGCGTAACCATGGTCACCGGCGACCAGCGGGAGACGGCTATTGCGACCGGTAAAGAGATCGGACTTGTTGAAAATGAACGGCGGGTGTTTCACGGCAGCGACCTGAAACAGCCCCGGGAGCTGGACGACAGGCGCCGGCGGGAGCTTCTTGACGGGGAGATATTTTGTCGCGTAGGCCCCAAACAGAAACTCGATCTGATTACGCTCCATCAGAATAAAGGGGATATCGTTGCCATGACCGGTGACGGAGTAAACGACGCACCCGCGTTGAAAAAAGCGGATATCGGTGTTGCCATGGGAAAACGGGGGCAGCCTGTTGCCGAAGACAGCGCGGATATCATTCTGCAGGACGATCGTTTTGCCACAATTGCCATGGCGATCCGGCAGGGACGGGTCATTTTTGAAAATATCAGGAGCTTTGTTGTGTATATGCTCTCAGGGAATATCGGAGAAATTTGTATAGTATTTCTTGCATCACTGGCCGGCGCGCCGTTGCCCCTGCTGCCGTTGCAGATTCTGTATATTAATATTGTCAACGACATTTTTCCTGCTATTGCCCTGGCTGTCGGACCGGGAAGCGGCACTGAAATGGACTATCCGCCCCGTCCTCCCTTCGAAGCGATTATTACCGGCCGGCACTGGCGGGAAATCACCGTCTTCGGTTTAATTATCGCAGCGCCGGTCCTTGCAGTATTCGCGCTACTCCTGATTGTCGGGAACATGGACCATCCAACAGCAACAACTATTTCATTCTTATCCATAGCGTTCGGGAGATTGTGGCATGTTTTCAATATGCGAAAACGGGGCTCTTCATTGTGGAAAAACCGGGTAACGGGAAATCCCGCGGTCCTGTCGGCCCTGGGAATCTGTATTGGGCTTTTGTTTGCAGCAGTTTATATCGGCCCCATCGCGCGTACCCTGGATGTGGTTCAATTGTCTCTTGTGCAATGGGGCCTGGTGGCCGGGACAAGTTTTATTCCACTGCTGGCCGGGCAGCTTGGCATTCGGCTGGGACTTTCAAGATGAGAATACCCACTCTCGTCCGGCTATTGAACGCTATCGACAGCGGTTGCGGTATCGGCCCGTGCCCCCGTATCAACAGCCGCACCGGTGTCCGTCTCAATAACAGAGGTATCGGGGACACCTGTTTCCGGTTCTTCCTTAACCCGCTGTCCACTGAAAAAAACCGAAATCAGAATAATTATTAAAACGATAAGTGCAGCAACACCCCAGAATGTCAGATTGTTCTGTTTCCGTTCAGCCATCAAATACCTCCTTTGAAAAATAGTGCATCGATACTTTTTGTCGTTTTACTGTCGTGTTGTGAAAATGCAATTACCATGCCACTACGATCAGAAGGAAAAGGCCTCTGTTTGCTTTTTTGCCGACTTTCTTATAATCGAAAATCATTTTGCCATTTATGACAAAAAATCAGTGTTGCATGGAACAAATGGAAATTCTGCTTCTTCTTCCTCGTCAACGGGGCCCGTTGCCCGACACCGAGTCATCCGTGTTCTATTCCGGACAAGACCGACGAAAAATAAAGGGTAACTATGTCGCCAGGTTCTGGCACGACTTTTGTTTCTGTGAACAACAAACGGAATCATCCGGTTTTACTCCAGAGAAAGAATCAGCCGTATGGATGATAAAAAGCAGTCTACCGGCAGAAAGGCGCAATTAGCAATCGCGCCGGTGATCGTTATTGCTCTGGTGGCGGGCATTTACCTGCTCAAGCCCATGACACTTATCTCCATGCTGATTTTTGCAGGGATTCTTGCCGCGATTATGTTTGACGGCATTGTGGGGTTGCTCTGCAGATACGTTCATTTGAACAGAATTTTCTCGCTTATTTCCACGGTGTTGTTGTTTATCATACTCCTGGCAGGGACTTTCACCTTTATCGGGCCGAATATAATCGAACAGGCAATCGAGGTATTCGACCAGATCCCCGAAGCAGCATCAAAGACAAAATCGATATTATTGAATTACAGTTGGGGTGATATCGTATGGAATCGCCTGACACAAGTTGATTATCCGGCATCACAGATTTTCGACCGTATCGGCAGTGCTTTTTCTTCAACAATCGGTGTTATCGGAAACGTTCTTATTATCTTTTTTATCGGATTGTTCATGGCATTCAGACCCTCAGTCTATATCAATGGATTTATAAAGCTGATTCCTCAGGCGAGGCGCTCCCGGATCAGGGAAGTGCTCTCTACAATCGGTTTTTCATTGCGCCGATGGCTCCTGGCCCGTTGTATATCCATGTTTGTCATCGGTCTGCTGACCCTGGCCGGCTACCTTATTCTGGATGTTCAACTTGCTCTTGCCCTTGCGGTCATTGCCGGCTTGCTGTCCTTTGTTCCCTACATCGGTCCGGCCCTGGGCGTTGTTCCCGCGCTGATTGTGACGGTTGCTGACAAACCGGTAAAAGTCCTGTATGTGCTGGCCGTATATATTGTTATTCAGACACTTGAAAGCTATTTAATAACCCCGCTCATAGAACAGCAGGCCACCTCGGTGCCCGCTGCATTTTTAATAATTATCCAGATAATAATGGCTGTGGCAGGCGGTCTAATGGGAATACTTATTGCCACCCCGCTGGCCGTGGCCGGAATAGTTGCCGTCAAGATGCTCTACGTTGAAGATGTTCTTCACGATTCGGCATGATTCTTGCTTTACCATTGTCATGTGAATTGCTTATTCCCGCAATGAAAAGGGTACACCAGGAGTCGGACATTACCTTTTCGACGGCAGCAAACATTCCGGGATGGGACGTGAAGACATTAAATACAGTATCGATGAACTGACACGGCTGCATACAATTGTGATACAAAAAAAGCAATGCTCTGTAACCTGTAAACAAACCACCGTATTCATACAGAAGGAGTCGATACATGCTTGCTAAAAAAACACTCGATGCGCTTGACATGTCCGTTGAAAAAGGCGACACATGGATTAGAGAAATAATGGAGGAAACCGGCTGGACCAGTCGCAAACGGGCAACCCGGGCACTGAAAGCCGTTTTGCATGTCCTGCGCGATCATTTTACACCCGACGAAGAACGCCGGTTCAACGAGCAGCTCCCTGTTGTTGTCTGGCAGCTTTTCAACGAAAATCCACAGCAGGGCGGATTACCCGCAGCGGATTTTCCCGACAATAACGCACATGAACTCTACAGGCAGCTTATCGACGAGATAGAAAACCCTGAAAACCGCCTCATGGTCATGCAGGTTATTTTGAATATTATCAATCGCCATGTCGAGGAAACAGAGGTCAACCACTGGCTTTCGATTCTCAACGGAAAATTACGGACGGAAGTAACAGCCTAGTCTGAGCGCTGTATAAATTTACGGGCCGGCGCCGAGCTCGCTGCAAACCGGACGGCCTGTTCTGGTGATGACTGGTGTGTAACCGATTGATCCGGGCCGGCGTTTAAGCAGCCGGACCACTGTGTTTTACTCCCACCCCCGGCTTTTCCCTGATACGCACAAGAGAGGCCTGCGGCCCCTTTTCCCCCGCCGATTCTGTAAAATACACCCCGCTGCCCAGTTGAAGGCGGTCGAAATCTTTTTCTTTCAGCGCATTGCGATGGAAATAGATATGCCTGTTGTCTGTTGTCCGGAGAAAACCATAACCTTCCTCTTTGAACAATGTGTCAACCACCGCCTCGGTCTTGTGTTGTTCATGAATTTTCGTCTGCCTGTTCTGTCGTTCCTTTACTTTTTTCAGCCGGCGCCCCGCCTCATCGAATGCGCGACGCACCTCTGTTTCAGGTGAATCGATCTGCTCTACTTTTGCTGGTTCATGATTAACCGCTATTCGATGTTTCGGGGGGACGGATATATCCAGCCGCACATGATAAGGCCTTCCCGACCGCTGGTGCCGCTCCGGCTGCTCAACCACAACCCTGCAGCTTGAGATGTGGTCGCAAATTTCTTCCAGTTTTTCAATCTTCCGGCGGACCAGCGTATCAAGACTGTCTGATGCTTTTATATTACGATAGGAAATCTCCGGTGGTACGTTCATATTCTGTCCTTTCCATTGTACGTTCAAACCTCTTTTTTTTTTCGGATATTATCCATAAATTGCAAATTATATGCCAGATAAAGAACAGGAAGCGTTTTTATCAAAATCGGAAATTGCTTTTTCGGAATTGCAAACAGGGAAACCGGGCAGTCCGGCTGAAATTCCGTTTCACCCGGCTTGCATTGATTTATTTCAGCCCGCAATATCTGGCACTTAATTTGCGTTTGTTATCTGTAAAAGTTACATGCACAAAATGCCCGAATAAAATTAGACAGCGGGGAGTTATCATGACCTCATCACATGCAGCATTTACCACTGATGATATCTGTGATCTGTTGATTAAGAACGGAAAACCATGCGTGTCTGTTTACATGCAGACTTCTGAGACCGGAGAAGCCACAAAGCAGCATCCCATCCGCCTGAAAAACCTTCACAATCGTGCCCGCGAAAAGCTTTCCGGGATCGGCATGAAAGGTCGTAAAGCCGAAGAATACCTTCGCCCCCTCGATGACCAGGTCGGGTTGATGACTATGCAGCAGCATGCATGCCACGGAATGGGCTTCTTTATCAATGAAGATATCCGGCGGTTTATTCACCTTCCGGACACAACGGAAGACCTTGTTGTGGTTGGTGATCGATTTCATATTATTCCGTTGTTGCGCTCTGCAGCCATACCGATGGGGTTTTATGTTTTGCGGCTGGGCCGTAAGGATGTTTCTCTGTTCAGGTGCACCTGTACGAATATTGAGGTTGCGACACCGGAAGACATGCCTTCGACAATTGACGAGGCGCTGCTGCTTGACCTTTCTGAGAAAGGTGTGCAATTCAAGGCGGCAACGCCGCATGGCGGACAACCTCGTCCGGGAACATTTCACGGCCAGGGCGGCGGTGAAAACAACGGCAAAAACCGGATAATGGAGTATTTCCGTACTGTTGATGATTGCATAAAAAAAACGGTTGAACAACCAGCGCTGCTGATTACAGCAGGACTGCCTTCTGTCCGGACGCTCTACCACAAAGTCAACACCTATCCATACATTGTTGATGACGGAATTACGGAAAATCCGTTTGACTGCTCAGGCGAAGAGCTTCATCGTAAAGCTCTGGCGGTCGTTGATCCTTTGATGCGTAACGTGCAGGACCGGTTTGTTGAAGAATATAACCATCGTGCAGGACATGCCGATGAAGGCGCGGTCAATCGAATTGATGCGGCCATTCGCCTTGCCTGCGAGGGAAGAATGCGCGCACTGTTTGTCGATCCCGCAACTCATATCTGGGGACGGTATGATCAGGTATCCGGAGAATTAAGCCGTCATGCGCATGAAGAATCCGGTGATATGGACCTTCTGAATATCACCGCTGCTGAAACTCTGGCTCATAAAGGTGATGTATTTACTCTGGAACCAGGAAAAATTCCGGGGGGCGGCGTTATTGCAGGAGTAACGAGATACTGAACACAGAACAAGAGGCCTGAAACCGGAGGTTCAAGTTCGGAGCGCATTGGTGGAAGGCCGGAAGCTTTGCACCCGGCATTGAACAGTTATAGAGTTCCTTCTCCAGCATTCCACTAATCCAACACCCGGCTCAAAACTTACTGAATTCAACCTTGACGAACTGTCAGTGCTGCATTCTTTCTTTTATTGCACGGGCATTATCCGGCGCATAGCCGTTCTGGTCGTTATCGAAATAGCAGTAAGGCGACCTGCCCTGTGCGTGCCAGTACTGAAGCGTCCCTGCCCACCGATCAAGCTGCTTTCGGGTATATGAACCCTCATATTTTTTACCGGGCCCGTGAAGACGGAGATAGCCGATCGGCCCGACCGCTTCCGACGGCGCTGTGCGGCCCTCAATATCATACACGCAGAACGATGCATCGTGCTCATCAAGAAGATCGAGGACGGTATCATTAAACCAGCTTTCATTGCGGAATTCAAATGCGCAGGCAACTCCCCGGGGCAGTGCGTCAAGAAATGATTCCAGTCTTTGTATATTTACATTCCAGGCCGGAGGAAGCTGGAACAGAATGGGCCCCAGCTTGTCTTTTAAAACCGCTACCCGCCGCATGAAGGTGCGAAGCGGCTTGCGGGGGTCCTTGAGCTTTTTGACATGGGTAATATACCGGCTGGCCTTGACTGCAAATTCGAAATTATCCGGTACCATGGCCGCCCATTCTTTCAGGGTCTTTGGTTCCGGGAGTTTATAAAAGGTGTTGTTGATCTCCACCGTGTCAAAATATTGCGTGTAATACGCCAGCATGTCTCCGGAGGAGATCTCAGGGGGATAAAACGGTCCCTTCCAGTGGGAATAGTGCCATCCCGAGGTACCGATGTGATACTTGTTGTTTTTTTCACTCATGATTTTTTCTGACATTTCGGGCAATACCGGGCTGAACGGCCTCCGCTTGACATTTTCCGTACTACTGATCCGCACCGGGGGCAGTGGTCTCCTGCATTGCGGTGCGGCAGTAAATACCCGGAAGGAAACTCATCCGGATTTGCCTTGTGTCTGATCGCGACTTCAAGTACCCGGTTCATTGAAGAAAAAAGTTTTTTAACCTGCGCGTGGTCAAGATTTCGTGCCGGTTCTGAAGGATGTACTCCGGCCTGATACATAATTTCATCAGAATATATATTGCCCAGCCCTGCAATCCGCGTCTGGTCCATCAATGTTGACTTGATGCCCGACCGGCTTTTTTCAACAATTTCCCGGAAATGATCATATTCTATAGCAAGCGCATCCGGCCCGAGCTCCTTTTGCTCCACATACGAAGCCTCATCATCCGCATAAGCAACCTTTCCGAGCAGGCGGGTGCAGGAATATGCCAGCGTGGAGCCGCCAGTAAACCCGAACGCGACGCGGGTATGTTTCGGACGCTCGTCCCGATTATGTACAAGCTTCAAAAACCCGGTCATTCCAAAGTGAAGAACAACGACACCGTTGGAATCGGTATGAGCAAACAGGTGCTTCCCCCGCCGGGAGCTTGCAATAAATTTTCTTCCCGCCAGCTTATCTGCAAACAATTGCGGCGATATACCATTAAAAATGCGTGATGAATCAACTTCGACCCGCGCAATCGGCTTATAAAGGGCCGTTGTCTCAAGATACTCTCGAAATACTTCTACGTCTGGAAGTTCAGGCATGAGCGTTGTTTCCTTTTATAATTTTCCGGTGTTATTTCACCATGAAAAGTTGCAATTATTATGCCAGTACACTCTGTAGTGATATCTTTGAAAATTTATGAATGGCTGGGCCAATCCCTTACTCCACCGGTATGCTCAGGGCGACTACTATTATTATTATGGATGATTTCAGCAGTCGCTGGTGCTTGCGTTTACCCTGAACAAGCCTTCCCTGCAGTTTGACAGGGATACTTCGGGTCCGAATGCCCGGACCGCGCGGTCGGGGCAGCTAATGGTCAGGCTTGCATTTCCCGAAGCTTCCGGAAAAGTTCTTTTTGCTTGTCGGTGAATTTGTCGGGCGTAGTGATATCGAGATTAACAAGC
>WJKA01000460.1 GCA_014729375.1 Chitinivibrionales bacterium | reverse complement strand
TTCCAGGATATCACCGATCGCAAGCAGGCGGAGGAGGCACTGCGCGCGTCACACGAACGGCTCCTCACGGTGCTGGACAGCATCGATGCCGACATCTACGTCGCCGATATGGAGACCTACGAAGTGCTGTTCGTGAATCAGCACATGCGCGCCAGCTTCGGTGAGGGTCTAGTCGGCGAGATCTGCTGGCAGGTCTTCCGCGGGCGATCGGACCCTTGCCCCCATTGTACGAGCGACCAACTGCTCGACCAGGAGGGGAACCCGGCGGGCGTCGTGGTCTGGGAGGGGGAGAACCCGCTTACCGGTAGGTGGTACATCAACTACGATCGAGCCATCGAGTGGGTGGACGGTCGCCTGGTCCGATTGCAGGTCGCCATCGACATCACGGCCCGCAAGAGGGCGGAGGAAGCGCTGCACGAAAGCGAGGAGCGATACCGGAACATCGTCGAGCTCGCTCCCGACGGCATCCTGACGATGAATCTGAAGGGTGTGGTGACCTCGTGCAACTCGGCGCTCCTGGAGCTGACAGGGTATTCCAGAGAGGAGATCGTAGGCATCCATATCTCCAGGTTGCCCACGCTGCGGCTCAAGGATATCCCAAACTACATCAGGCTGGCCCTCACAGCGTTACGGGGAAAGTCGATCGAGCCGGTCGAGTTCATCTGGGTTCACAAAGATGGGGCGACACGATGGGGCGAGGCCCACATCGCCCAGA
This sequence comes from Chitinivibrionales bacterium, assembly GCA_014729375.1. Classification (GTDB taxonomy): domain Bacteria; phylum Fibrobacterota; class Chitinivibrionia; order Chitinivibrionales; family WJKA01; genus WJKA01. The sequence goes on along the minus strand of WJKA01000460.1, from coordinate 5,061 downwards.
TGAAGCGGGGATCCAGGATTGTCGGCCTGCAGCTCATTCTGAGGGACATCACCAGCCGGAAACGGACCGAGCGATTGCTGGAGGCGTTGAACCGGGCGGCGCTGGCCACGAAGGAGGCGTTCACGCCGGAGGAGGTGTTCGCCAAGGCGTCGGAAGAGCTTGAGGGGATAGGGATCTCGTCTGCCCTCTACCTGACCGACGAAGACCGAACGAACCTGTTCCCCGCCTATCTGACCTACGACTCGGCAGCCATCCGGGCTGCCGAACGTCTGGTGGGCGTGAAGCGCGAGGGTTTCTCCATACCCGTCGACCGGGCGGATGTCTACAGCCAGGTAGTCCGGGAGAAGAAAACTGTCTTCGTGGAGAACACCGCCGAGCTCGTCCGCCAGTTGCTCCCGCGGCCGATCAAGCGGTTCGCTCCCCAGATCGTGAAGATCGTGGGCATCCGGCAGGCTATCGACGCTCCCCTGATCGTGGAGGACGAGGTGATCGGCATCCTGGCCGTCCAATCGGACGAGCTGACCGCGGAGGACGTCCCGACGATCACGGCCTTCGCTCACGAGGTGGCCGCCGCCTGGCACAAGGCCGAGTTGCTCGAACAAGCCCAGGAGCTGACGACGAAACTGAAGGCCATCGCTCGCTCGGCTCGCCAGATGTCGGCCCTGCTTGACTTGGATGAGCTCGCGTTGCAGGTAGTGGATTTCCTGCAGGAGATTACCGGCAGTTACAACGCCAACCTCTTCCTCCGGGAGGGCGACGGCCTGGTCTTCGCTGCCGGTCGGGGAGGGTATGAGGACGGCGGACCGCCCGCGGGGTACCGGCGACCTCTGGATGAGGGCATCATCGGCCACGTAGCTCAGACCGGTGAGCCCGTATTGGCACCGGACGTCGAACAGGATCCGCGTTACAGAGCCTGGGAGGGATTGCCGCACACTCGCTCGGAGCTGGCCATGCCCCTGAAGCGTGGCGATCGGGTGCTGGGCGTAATGGACATGCAGTCCATAGAGCCTGACGCCTTCGACGCCGCGGACCTGGAGGCACTGGAGGTGTTGGCCAATCAGCTGGCAGTGGCCGTGGATAACGCCCGGCTGTTCGAGGAGACACAGCGGCTCCAGCGCTTCAACCAGGAGATTGTCCAGGGCATGGCCGAGGGCATCGTCGTGGAGGACGCCGAGGAACGGATCACGTTCGTCAACCCCAATACGGTGGAGTTGCTGGGGTACACGTTCGAGGAGCTGGAGGGGCAGAGTTGGCGGGCCCTCGTCCCCGCTGAACAGGAGGCCAAAGTGGCCCAGGAGTCCGCCAAGCGGCCCCAGGGCATCGCCAGCCGCTACGAGACGACGCTCCTGACGAAGGGGGGGCGTGAGATCCCCGTCATCGTCAGCGCCCAGCCGCTGTTCGAAGGGGAGCGCTTCATCGGTGTGCTCTCCGTCTTCACCGACATCACCGAGCGGAAGCAACTGGAGCGGGCGCTCGAGGAGCGGCAACACTACCTGGAGGGCCTGCTCGCCGCCGCCCCGGATGCCATCGTGACCATGGACGCCGAGCACCGGATCCTGGAGTGGAATCGAGGCGCGGAGAGACTGTTCGGATATCTGCGTGAAGAGGTTGTGGGACAGAAGCTCGATCAGCTGGTGGCGGGGCCTGACCGCGACATGCTTGAACAGGCGATGAAGTTTACCCAGCAGGCGTTTGCCGGACAGCCAGTTCCTCCCACTGAGACGGTTCGCTACCGGAAGAATGGCACGTCGGTGAATGTGATCGTGGGCAGTGCGCCGATCCAGATTGAGGGCGAGCTGGTGGGGGCGGTAGCCGCCTACACTGATATCACCCAGCTTAAACGGACCGAGGAGACACTACAGGAATCCAAGAGCCAGTTGAGAGGCATCCTCTCCTCTATGACGGATCACGTCTTCGCCTTCGATGGCGAGGGACGCTTCACCTTCTTCCAAACGCCCAATGCTAGCAGTCTGTACCTGCCACCGGAAGAGTTTCTAGGCGAGCGGCACGTAGACGTCATGCCTCCCCCCGTGAATGAACGCTTCGTTGCGGCGTTCGAGCGGAACGAGGAGGGTGCGCCAGCGGAATATGAGTACTGCCTTGAGATCGGGGAGGAGAAGCTATGGTTCTCCGCAAAGCTGTCGCCGCGGATGGTGGACGGTGAATTTGCTGGCTCGGTCGCCGTTGTGAGAAACGTCACCCAACGCAAGCGAGTGGATAGGGCGCTGCGAGAAAGCGAGGAACGGTATCGGTCGATTCTGGAGACGATCGAGGATGGGTACTACGAGGTCGATATCGCTGGGAATATGCAGTTCTTCAACCCTGCGATGCGAGAGATTCTCGGCTACCCGGCAGATGAGTTGAAGGGCATGAACTATCGGGAATACATAGACGATGAGACAGCCCGAGACGTCTATCAGGCGTTCAACTCCGTCTACCGGACGGGCGAGCCGACCCAGGCGTTTGACTGGGAGGTGATCCAAAAGGGCGGGAACAGAAGAGTGATCGAGGTATCGATCTCCCTCGTTCGGGACTCCGAGGGCGTCCCCGTCGGCTTCCGAGGCATCTCGCGCGACGTCACGGAACGCCAGCGGATGGAGCAGAGACTGCGAGAGCGAACAGCGCAGCTGGAGGCGTTGCGGGAGATCGCCCTGAGCATGTCCTCCCAGCTAGACTTGAGCGAGCTCTTACACCATATCGTCGAGCGGGGCTGCCAGCTGCTAGACGTCGGGGGAGGAAGCCTCTATCTTGTGGACGAGGAGACGGGACATCTGAAGCAGGTCGTGAGCCACGGGTACAAGGAGGATCACACCGGCACGTATATCGCGCCGGGAGAGGGGATCGCAGGCCGCGTACTGCAGGCCGGTGAACCACTGACGGTGGATGACTACAGTGATCTAGAGGGGACGTCAGCGGGGTGGGAGGATGAAGACCTGACGGCTTGCCTGGGGGTTCCCCTGCGACGCGGTGAGCAGATCATCGGCACGCTTGGGTTCGACGAAATCGCCGGGCCGAGGGAATTCGATGCACAGGACGTATGGTTGGCTGGACTGTTCGCCAATCAGGCAGCGATAGCGATTCGGAACGCCCAGCTCTTCGAGGAGACACAGCGGCGAGCGCTGGAGCAGGAGACGCTGCGCGAGGCAGCACTTGCGATGACCACCGCTCTGGAGCACGATGAGGTGATCGAACACATCCTGGCCCAGCTGCAGGAGGTGGTGCCATATGACACAGCCTCGGTCCAGTTATTCCGGGATGGGCTGCTGGAGATCGTCGGCGGGCGCAGGTTTCCCAACCTGGAAGAGTTATTGGGCGTCACCTTTGACCCGAGCCGCGAGGACAATCCCAATCGAGAGGTAGTTCGCACGCAAGCGCACTTCATCGTGGAAGACGCACCGGCAGCCTACGAGGGGTTCCATTCTGATCCGCACGCTCAAGCCAGCGTTCGTTCCTGGCTGGGGGTGCCGATGCTCGTCGCGGATCGGCTGATCGGGATGATCGCCTTGGACAAGCGGGAGCCGGGATTCTACACTGGAGAGCACGCCCAGCTGGCCGAGGCCTTCGCCGCCCAGGCCGCCGTCGCCATTGAGAACGCCCGGCTTTACCAGGAGGTGCGCCGCCAGGCCGATGAGCTTCGGGGGGCCCTGGTCCAACTGCGAGAGCTGGACCGACTGAAGAACGAGTTCATCCAGAACGTCTCCCACGAGCTACGCTCGCCGCTGGCCTTGATTCGAGGATATGCCGATATGCTGGATATGGGAGAACTGGGCGCCCTCGATCCGATGCAGGAAGAACCGGTGACCATCATTGCCCGGCGGGCACGGATGCTGAGCGCCCTGGTGCAGGATGTCACATTGATTCTCGGGGCGGAGATCAGTCCGCCCGAACCGGAGCCGGTGCCGCTGGATGAGCTGGCCCGTGCTGCTGTGGCGGACTTCCAGATATCGGCCGCTGCCGTCGAGCTGACGCTGGAGACGGAGATCGCCTCGGACCTGCCTCCTGTGCGCGGAGCGCCCACTCATCTGAGAAGAGTGCTGGACAACCTGATCGAAAACGCCATCAAGTTCACGCCACCCCAGGGGACGATCTCCGTGAGTGTGAAGCAGCTACTGAAAGACCAGGTTCTGCTGGAGGTGAGCGACACCGGAATCGGCATCCCCCCCGATCAGCAGGATCGGATCTTCGAGCGCTTCTACCAGGTGGATGGTTCGACCAAGCGCCGGTATCCCGGGACGGGATTGGGCTTGGCTCTGGTCAAGGAGATCGTCGAGGCCTACGGCGGGGAGGTCCGCGTGGAAAGCGAGGTGGGAGAAGGTAGCACGTTTGCCGTCACGCTGCCGGTCTTCAGGCAGGACGATCCCCACCGGGAAGAGGACGCCGATTCTACCGGCTGATTCATCGTCGCGTGTCTATCGCCTCACTGTCCAATTTGGAGCTTGACACAGCTCGTCCGCAACTTGATTGGGCACTACCGTTACCTCAATTCTCCTTTGACCTCTACTGGTTGCAGCAATTTCTGTCCAACGGTCGCACCTAGCCACCGGTGCCAACTTGGCCTAGGACCTCAGTAACCCGAGTGACTGTTCTAGTAACAGCGACTGCATTGGTTGATAATAGTCTGGCTTGCGTCTTCATTTTCCCCAAAACTGTTGCCATTCATATTGCTCAGCCACGCTTGTTCAACGACAATTAGACATACCCATCGGCGACAATTAGAAATAGGTCCTAATGACCATCGTTGAGCAAGGCGCCGACGCCGAACGCTTGGACGAGCTCACCCGACGCTTGATGCACGACCTGCGCGATGCGGGAGCTGGAGCCGTAGAACGACCCACCGAATCAGCGACGGAGGAGGGTGCCAAAGGCGCTGCCTTCACCTGGGGCGCGCTGGCGCTGGGTGCTGTACCCGCTTTCCTGCCCAAGCTGGTCGAGTTCTTGCATGCCTGGACGCTGCGCGGCGAGGACCGCGTGGTCAAGATCAGGACCCCGGCCGGGCTGGAGGTCGAGTTTACACCGGATAAACAGCTCTCCCAGGACGAGGTCATCGCCCTGGCCGAGAGG
>WJKA01000459.1 GCA_014729375.1 Chitinivibrionales bacterium | reverse complement strand
GCAATTTTTCCCCTGAAATTGAGGATGCGGTATTTGTCAGGCATTTTGATAAACCTGTCATGATAATTGCGGCAGCGGAAGAATCAGCCGGGACGCTTGCAGAAAATCGTGGTGATGCTTTATGCGGTCTTCTGTCGGCAACGCTTGCAATCGGCAAGCGCGACCTTCTCCGGCAATGCTTTTTCCCCGCCAACCCGCTGGTCGATTCGGGCGAAGGAGCTGCGGCACTGGACCGGTTCAGAAAAATTGCCCGGATACTCAAAGGAATCCGCTCGTCGACAATCGGCCTGTTCGGCCCCCGCCCGCGCGATTTTGAAACCTGCAATTACAATATCTCTTCCCTCCATTCGCTTGGTGTTGAGGTTGAAGAGCTTGGATTTTTCGATTTGCAGAATGAAGTCCGCCGGGTGGAAAAAGAGGAAAACACCGATTCCATTATTAATGAAATGCAAAAAGAAATGGAAACGATCCCCGACGTTGAATTCGGGAAACGGCTTGCCGTATATGAAAGGGCGCTGCTCAATTTCCGGGATAATTTGAAGCTTTCGGGAGCGGCAACGCAATGCTGGGCAGAACAGGAATTTGCCCTCAGGCACGTTCCCTGCTATGTAAATGCCAGGCTTGCAGCGCGCGGATTTCCTGTTGCATGTGAAAACGATGCGTACTCACTTGCCGCAGAGCTTGTCGCCCAGTATGCCTCTGATCAAAGTGTCACTATTCTCGATCTGAACCACAGCATTCCGCTCGATGTAAGCCCGAAGCTTTCCCGATACAACATCAGCGATTGTATCGGGCTTTTCCACTGTGGAAACACGGACCCTTCCCGCCTTGTCTGCCCGGCAATGAAACACCAGGTAATAATGAAGCGGCTGATGGAGCCTGAAAATGAACCGGATATCACGCGGGGTACCATCGAAGGACAGATTAAAGCCTCCCCGATGACAATGGTCCAGGTCCACGGCGCCGGCGACTCGCTGCGCGCCTTTGTTGCCGAAGGAGAAATGCTTGACCTCGATCCGAAAACATTCGGTTGTACCGGAACAGCGCACATTCCCGGATTTCAACGGTTTTACCGCTACGCCCTGCTTGGCAGGTTCCATCACCATGCAGCAATTGCATTCAATCATTGCGGAAGCCTTATCTATGATGCACTCCGGTTGTGCGGCATCGAAACGATTTACACTCCTCTTCCGGACTCAGTCAGATATCCCGGAGAAAATCCATTTGGGAAATAGATTCCGGAGGGGTAAATGTTTGAACAACTGAAACAGCAGGCATATGAAGCAAACATGGCGCTACCGGGGTTTAATCTGATAAATCTGACTTTTGGAAATGCGAGCGCGTGCGACCGGAATGCCGGTGTATTCGCTATCAAACCGAGCGGCATTGAGTATGCACGCTTGCAACCCTCTGATATGGTAATTGTTGATCTTGATGGGACCGTGGTTGAAAGTACCCTTAATCCTTCAACCGACATGCCGACACATCTGCGGATTTACCAGGCTTTTCCATCAACCGGCGGTGTTGTGCACACCCACTCAAAATATGCGACCATTTTCGCCCAGGCCGGGCGACGGGTTCCCTGTTTTGGTACAACACATGCCGATTATTTTCACGGGCCGATACCGGTAACGCGGGCACTTACCGGTGATGAAATTGCCGACAACTACGAACTGCACACCGGCGATGTTATCATTGAGCATTTTACATCTTTGAGTCCGGAGGAGTTTCCCGGTGTGCTGGTGAAAAATCACGGCCCTTTCAGTTGGGGGAATTCTGCGCTGCACGCGGCCGAGAACGCATTCATGATCGAGTTGAATGCCGAGATGGCCCTGCATACACTGCAACTCAACCCTCAGGCCGCCCCGCTTTCTCAGGCACTACTTGACAAACACTACTTTCGCAAACACGGCAAAAAGGCATATTATGGACAAAAGGCATGATCGCGGCACCTGCCGTATTGTGCATGATCAGCACTTTTTTACAAAAGGCAATGGAGGTTACCTGTGTGGCGGATGAGTTCACCTCCCCGGATAGCAGTGGAGGATACAGACCGGTTTCTATCAGTTCTCAATGAGCATGGCGCTTTTTTCAATCGTGAGAAACCCGTTTTCTGCGCCCGCGCGCCTGCCCGGCTTGATCTGATGGGCGGCATTGCCGATTATTCCGGCTCACTCACACTCGAATTGCCGCTTATGCATGCAACCTATGCATCGGTGCAATACGACGAGCGCAAATTGCTTACACTTATGAGCACGGCAGCGCGGGATATCGATTCGGATGATACCGTGGTGGTGCCACTCACAGCAATCACAAAAGCCCGCCCGGGCAGTTTGTACAATTCACTGCGGGACCTGGTAACGAACAATCCCCGCACTGCCTGGGCGGCATATGTTGCAGGTGTACCTGCTGTTCTGGCTACAGAAAAAAACGTAGAATTCAAGCATGGACTGCGAATACTGGTACATTCATTTGTCCCCCCTGCAAGCGGGATAAGCTCATCTGCCGCGCTTGAAGTGGCAGTGATGAACGCGGTTGCCGCGCATATGGGAATTGAGCTTGACGGCAAAGAGTGTGCGGTCCTGTGCCAGAAAGTCGAAAACCATGTTGTCGGTGCCCCATGCGGAATTATGGACCAGATGACATCAGCGTGCGGCGAACAGGACAAACTCCTGGCGCTTCTCTGTCAACCTGCAGCGCTGCAGCCGTTGCTGGACATTCCGGTTTCCTATGAAATCTGGGGCATTAATTCCGGCATTCGCCATGCCGTTTCAGGCGCAGACTACGGTTCTGTCCGCACCGGTGCATTTATGGGATATCGCATGTGCGCGGAAACAGCAGGATTTCCAATCAAAAAGTGCGGAAATGGCATGGTCGAAATCGATGATACGATATGGAACGGCTATCTCGCCAATATCACGCCTGCCCAGTGGGAATCTCATTACAGAGAAAGCGTTCCCGAACAGATTTCCGGGGCCGACTTTCTGAAAACCTGTGACGGCATCACCGATCCGGTCAGCGTAATCGATCCACAAAAACACTACGCTGTCCGTAATCCCACAGCGCATCCCATACACGAGCATTTCAGGGTGTCGGCATTCAGAAAGCTTATGGAGGATGCTTCACAGGATCCGGATACGGGAATTCTTCTGGGCGAATACATGTACCAGTCCCATGCAAGCTACAGCGCCTGTGGCCTTGGCTCCGACGGCACCGATCTGATTGTCGACCTTGTCCGGGAACGCGGCCCAAAGCTCGGTCTGTACGGAGCGAAAATTACCGGCGGGGGCAGCGGCGGGACTGTTGCCGTACTTGCTGAAAAGGGACGCCGCAGGGAACTGGAAAACATTGTAGCCGACTATGAAGAAAAATCCGGGCGGGATGCACTAGTAATCGGTGGCTCGTCACCGGGTGCTGAGCAGTTCGGCTCTTTTAAGCTTTGCTGTGAATAATGAAAAAAAGCACACTCCCGGAAAGGATCTGAAATGGATTTTCTGGTAACGGTAAAAACTGCAAAAAACACAACCGCATCATTCGAATGCAGCACGCTTGACAAAGAATTTTACACCGAAAACAACGGTATTTCTCTGAAGCTTGCGTGCGGTTTCCCCTATTGCTTTACAATCACGCCTTCACCGGGCGATTATATAATTAAAATTGTATATGCTGTGTCCATTCCCCTCCCGAATTTTCATCAGGCAATTGTTCCCGACGGCGGGCGGTATTATATCACCGGAAAAGAGTTGGTTGATTTCTGGGCAACGCGGTGGCAGTCCACCCTGAATAATATCCGGATGCCCCTTATGATCCTTACCGGCCTGGATCACTACGCTGATTTTGCATTTGGTGTTATCGGTGATTTTTTCGAAACCGATTTTGTTGCGGCTGAACCGGCAAAGCACCGTGCACTGGTTGCCTGGATGAGGCGTTTTACCGTAGAAATTCACCGGGGCACCGATGAATATCCCATCCCGCTGTCTACCGCACGCGCGCGCAAAGACAACTCAATAACCGAATATATCTATTACAAGCAGGGTAATCAGCTTGCAAAAACACCCTGGATAGCCTGTTTGCGCGAGTACGCACGCTTTCTCTGCGATATCCGAAACCTCCGTCCTGTGACAACGCCCGCAAGTCTTCTGCCCTACTGGTGTTCCTGGACCGACTGGTTTTCCGGCGACATTACAGACAGCTTGATTCTCGACAATGCGAAAGAGTGCCTTGCACTGGGTATCAAAAATATCATTATCGACGACGGATGGTACGGTGCCGGGACCGATTATGATTTTTCCCACACGCTCAGTATGGGAGACTGGTCGGAGGATACCGACAAAATACCCGACCTGAAAAAACTGGTACGGGACATCCGGTCACTCGGGGGCAACGCGATTCTCTGGTGCGCACCGCACGGCGTTAATCCCCGATCGCCCATGCTTGCGGAGAAAAAACATCTGTTCATACAAAACAGTCCCGGAAGTGATATGCTTACGCATAACGGGTATCATTCACTCTGCTTCATGTGCCCTGAAGCACGGGATCTGATGGCTGATATTATTGCAGGCCTCTTCGAAAAATATGAGCTTGACGGCATAAAAATGGACCTTTTCAACAATCTTCCCCCGCAACCGTGTGCCAGTAAATCCCATACCCATGATACATCATCCATGATTATCGGCCTGCAAAAAACAGTGGCACGAATTTATGAAAAGGCCAATGACGTGCGCCCGAACTGCATCATCGAGCTGAAACAGAACTATGCAACTCCCTGGCTTTTCGGATACGGAACCCTTGTACGGGCCGGTGATACACCGTACAATCCCGAGGGCAATTATGTCAGAACCGCATATATTAACGCATATACGCCGTATTCTGAAAATGATTACCAGACAATCACCGACCGGGATTCCCTTGAGCAAACTGCTGTCATTATCCTTAAAATGATGGCTGTCGGTGTTCCGACCTACTCCATGGACATGGCCCGACTCAGCGATGAACAGAAGGAAATACTGCGGTTCTATCATTGCTGGTATGCGGAGAATATCGATATTATTGCAGCATTCCGGCATCCATGTGATCCTGATCTCGGCTCATGGCGACTGGAGGGTGACAAAAAAGACATATATTTCCTTGTCAATGAAGAAAACCGGTGTGAACTCTTCACCAAAAAAACGGCTCAGATCGCCAATGGAACATTCAAGCGCACCATATTCCTGACACTTCACCAGACCTCCCCTGTCTCAGTCTCGCGTGAAAAACCCGGAGCGGGTACCTATTTTACAAAATCTTTCACAAATGAGAAGGACCTTGTTCTCTCAGCAGAGCCGGGCGACATCATCACGATTTCATTCTGAACCACGGAACCGGACATTTTCAGCAAAATGCATTACAATATAACGCATTATTGCATCCTTCACTCAGTGCATACTTCGACACGACACACCATCCGTTGAGCATGATCCCGCAAAAGCCTGGACTGTATCGAAGAATGAACGGTCTGTCGCCCGGTATGAACCAAATATCGAGAGCCGCTACCGGTATTTAAATGTTTTTCAAGTTCATTTTTAATGGTTTCCTAGTTTTTTTCTTACTGATTGAATATATATTTTATTGCATATTTCTTTACTGGTGCAGTTCGGCAGAAACACATCATCGAATACAACTCCTTTGCACACATTCAGTAACATGAGCGTAAAGTGATTTATTCTCGGTGATGATACCGGCTCTCAGTAATGGGGAAGGGTGAGTTCCATTTTACATTCAAAAAAAGGAGTGGTGTATGTTTGCACTAATTTCTTTGGTAGGGAAGCGGTGTCTGCTGATACAGGCACTTGCAGTTGTATTTGGTGCATCGGTGCTTTCAGCCGATGAGGTCCACCATGTCGGCGCCGGCCAGCAGTATTCATCAATAATGGATGCCCTGCTCGCCATTCCAAAAGACCTTGCGGGAAGGGGCGAAGTGTGCATTATGGTCCACCGCAAATCAGGTGAAGGGCCCTGGATATATACCGAAAAAGTCCAGGTTCAAACCGAGTACGATTTCGATAATGAGGAGGAAGGAAAAATTCCCGGATTTAAAAATGCATCTACAGTTGATTACATCAAGATTGCAGTAGCCGACGGGGACCGTCATGGCGGAATGGCGCATAACGGCGTTGTTATCGAGGCTCCTGATCAGTGTGAAGGCGATAATAACTGTCTCAGGATTACGGTACATTATACGGTCATTGACGGTTTTGCGACGACGGGATGTGACGGTGAATCCCCGGCAATTGTAAACCTGGCAGATCATGTCTGCGTAAAAAACGTTCTTGTCCATAATATTGGAAGATGGGGCTGCGGTTTTTCTTTCCGTAACTACGATTACCACGGAACCATACAAAACTGCATACTGTACAATATCGGCGGGCATGGAATTGTCGCGCTTATGAATAAGGTCACAATCGACAACACAACCATTTACAATTGCGGCGAAAAAGGCATTTATGGTCGCAATATTCTTGCCAGAAATGTTATTTCAGCAGGAAACAACCAGACTGATTTCGGGGGTTCATATAAACGCGGTTCGTGCAACAATCTCAGCTCGGATTATTCGGCACCCGGGAGCAACACAATTAAGAATATTTTTGTCGATGATCTTTTTAAATCCATTTCCACCGGCAATGAGGACCTTCACCTGATCGAATATGCTGCGGCAATCGACCACGGCGCAGAGTTGACAGTTGCGCTCGACATAGATGGAGATTTCCGGCCGCAGGGAGACGCCTGGGACATTGGCGCGGATGAGTTTAAAAATGCCGCGCCATTCAGAATTGACGTCGATATTCTGATTGATGAAGATGATGGAGATTTGAGTCCCGGTGACATTTCACTGCGGGAAGCAATCAAGGCTGTTCAGCCAAGCGGCGTGGTAAGTTTTGTTAAAGGCCTGGTAGGCGTAATTCCGCTGACACTCGGTCAGATTGAGATTGATAAAGGACTCGCGATTCTGGCACCTCCCGGAAAGAAAATAGCTATCGATGCTCAGAACGACAGCAGAATATTTATGATAGACGATGGAAATGATGCAATCGCACAACGGGTCAATCTGATCCAGTTGAAATTTGTAGACGGTAATGTGTATGACAGTGGTGAGGACGGCGGCGCGATACTCAACAAAGAAACCTTAAGCCTTCCGTATTGTAAATTTGAAAACTGCCGCGCTTTTTCTAACGGTGGAGCAATTTCAAGTTGTGGAGAAAATGCCTCTCTTGAAATGTACCAGACCGATTTTTATTATTGCGAAGCAGAGGAAAAAGGCGGCGCAATTTACAATGAAGGCGATTTTAATTTGCACAGCAGTATTTTCTATTTCAATTTTGTTGGTGATCTGGGCGCGGCATTTTTCCATAAAAGCGGCAACGGCATCTTCGATCATATAATTTTCCGCACGAATATTTCCGGATGGACCGGTGCTATCCACAATGAAGCCCGGTTGACAATCGATCAGGCATTATTTTCCGATAACGGCAGTTGTTATGGCGCAGGTATTTATAATAGCCCCACCGGTATACTGAATGTTGAAAATTGCACCTTCTCGCATAATTTTGTCGAGTATTCCGGCGGCGCAATCCATAATGACCAGGGTATCGTCGATCTTTCGTATTTGACAATCACCGATAATCAATCAAATGAAGTTGGCTGCGGGCTCGGCAACAACGGAGGAACCGTAACTGTTAAGGGCTGCATTGTTGCCGAAAACCTGGAGAATAAAGACCTGGCTAATGATTTTATCAGCGAAGGCTATAACATAATCGGCAATGGCGACGGCGCCACAGGCTTTATTGACGGTGTCAATAATGACATGGTAGGTTCAACTGTAAGCCCGTTTGATCCACGGCTCAACGAGCTCGCGGACAATTATGGATTCTCCAAAACGCATGAGCTTATGGAGGACAGCCCTGCCATTAACGCCGGAAATCCTGATGATTTTCCTGTTGAAGACCAGCGCGGGATGCCTCGCCCGCAACATGGCGCCCCGGATATCGGTGCCTTTGAAGTAAACGGATATCACGGATATTAATCAGAGCCATGCATACTCGCTGAAAACAAAGGGCTGGTACCATTCAGCCCTTATTTATTCACCATTTTCCCCGACTGCATTTATGCAATCCCCTGGTGGAAATATCCGGAACATCCTCATTACCTCCTCGCTCTTTGTAACAATCAGGTATTCTGCAGCCTGCCGATTGTATTTTTATATTTTACAATATAAAAAAGGTTGTTTATGGCAATTAAAACGAAATTTTATTTGTTCATCTTTTGTTTTTTTCCCCTTTTTATGCTCAGCACCGGTACTGGAACATTCCGGGCCGGGGATGCAAACGGAAATCTTGAAAAGCAGATTCTCTCCCTGGTCGATAACGGAGCAGTCGTGCTTGCTGATAAGTCGGGAACAGACATTTTCTCATTTAATGAAAACAAAACCCTGGTCCCGGCATCGATAGTAAAAATCCTCACTGCTCATATCGCATTGTATAAACTCGGAAAACATTTCCGGTTTCAAACAGAATTCTATACAGACAGTCTCAATAATCTGCTAATAAAAGGCATGGGTGATCCATATCTGATATCGGAAGAAATCGCATTGATTGCGCAGGCATTCAAAAAAAAAGGTGTTGCATCAATCAACCGGATATTTCTGGACCACTCAGCCTTTGAATCAAATATTGCTATCCCGGGTATTTCCAGCACCTCTAACCCTTATGATGCGCTCAATGGAGCGCTGGTTGTTAATTTCAATACAATTTATGTAAGGAAAAATCAAAGCGGAAAAATTTTCTCTGCAGAGAAACAAACGCCGCTGACCCCGATCGCAAAAAACAAAGGCCAGTCAATCGGCAACGGCAGCAAAGAACGCATAAATCTAAGTTCGGACAGCAAAGATTGCCTGCAGTATGCAGGTGAGCTGTTTGCGGCAATTTTGAAACAACACGGCATTACGGTCACCAGCAAAGAAATTACATCCAGAAAAATATCATCCTCGTGGAACCACTTTTACACGCACCGTAACAGCCGGGCATTGCCAGAGGTCCTCAAAGGTTTGCTCAAATATTCGAATAATTTTATCGCCAATCAGCTATTTCTTACAATTGGTGCTCACGAAAAAGGATATCCTGCGACCTTTTCAAAAGCCCAGACTGTCTTTGAAGAATATATTCGTTCGACATTGCAATTTGACCAGTCGGACCTGGAAATGGTGGAAGGTTCGGGAATTTCGCGGGATACCAGGGCCACGGCAGTAATCATGATGCAGATACTCGAGCGATTCAGGAATTATGCCCCGCTCCTGCCCGTTAAGAACAAAGCGCTGGTCAAATCCGGAACGCTGAGCGGTGTTTACAATTATGCAGGATATATTCAGACACCGCAGGGCCTTCGCCCGTTTGTAATCATGCTGAATCAAAAAAGAAATACTCGTGATTCGATACTCGATCTCCTGAAAAAATTATAAAAAAAAGAACGGTAAATCTCCCGGTCTTTACGCGATAAGGCCGGGAATTTTTCAGTCGAATTGCTTACCAATGAACTTGACTATATATGATTTTTCAAAGAACCATCCAACAATATCGATATAGTAATCCCTGGTCTGTTGCTCCTTGAAACAGGCGGATGATCGAACCAGGTGTGTGCCATTTAATCCCACTCTATACGCTTTTCTGCTCATTTTAATGGGAGAAGAATATATATTTAAAGCACGGCGGCCTGGATATAGCTATGAAACCATTTTTCGGCCATTATTTTACTTCATGTTTTATTTCCTGCGCGCTTATGGCGTTTATTGTCTGCACTTCTCCAGAAAATCCTATGAATAATCCTGAAAATGCCGACATTTTTCTTGTTGTTCCGGATACATCGACCAATACCATCACGGTCGGCGACACAATTGCCCTGGTAATCGCTTTGCAGCTTGACAACCTTATCGATTCGGTTGAACTCATTTTCGGGGACGAGCTGGACACGATTATAAATGTATTTACCGATACGATCACAATCTCGCACATTACCGGCGATATCGGAGAAAAGCTTGTGCGATCACTTGCGTATATTTCGGACGGCTCTTTAAAAGAGGATAGCGCCAGAATCAACATTCATTCAATCCCGCTCCAGATTATTTCTCATCCTTCGAACGCAAGCGTTTTGCCGGGCTATCAGGCCGTTTTCACCGTCACGGCAAGCGGCATTCCCGCTCCAGCATACCAGTGGTATTGTGACTCGATGTTGCTGCCCGGAGAAAATGACGACACCTTGATTATCGACAGCGTTACCAATGACATTGATGGTGTCCATTACTGGGCTGAAGCCGCCAATGAGGTTGACACAGTAAAAAGTAATCCTGCTGTCTTGCATATACTGTCTGCAGCATCATTGTGGAATGCATTTATATGGAATTCCGGCGTGTGGCACTGAACACTGCGGCAGGGCCGGATATATTTAATGGAGGTTCACATGATAAAAGATATTTTTTGTGTCATTTCTGTCATCTATAGCACCTTGTACGCTCAAACTATCACCGACTCACTTCCCCATTCGTTTCAAGCGGGAGATACGGCCAGGGCTGAGGATGTTATCGATAATTTTGCCTATCTCCTCTCAAGAATAAATACCCAGGAGACAAAAATAGACAGCATGACTACCGCCCTGAATCAGACAATTGCATCGTTGCACGATTCACTGTCTGATGCAAAGCAGGGGACACTTTCTTTACGGGACAGCCTTCAGAAAGTGGAATTGTCATTGTCGGATTCAATAGCCCGCGTGCGAAAGCTGTGCTTTCTTCCGGTCGGAACGATTATTGCCTCCACCATTCAGCCGGCAAAATTCAAGGAAATGCTTGGTACCGACAGCGCCCTCTGGGTGCTTGCCGACGGCTCAGAATCTACAGAGGAGTACCTCCTTGCTTCTCAGCATTCGACTATTCCCGATGCTCGAGGACTATTTCTGCGCGGATTGAATGCTGGTAGAAATGACGGCAATGAAG
>WJKA01000458.1 GCA_014729375.1 Chitinivibrionales bacterium | reverse complement strand
GCTTGATATTGTTTTGCAGGCACCAGGCAACAAGGTTAGTCCAGCATTCCAGGAATTTGCCGGAAAATGAATTGCCGGGGAGACAGAAAATGATTGAGAGATTGTTTTTCATAAGGGACTTTTTGTGCATGGTCTTAATTGTGAAGTAAAAAAAACATAGCGATTATAATTATTCTTTCTGCTCTGCTGCCTGTTCCATTTCCTGGAGCTTTTCCTCCATTCCGCGTCGCTCCAGCTCTCCATCCAATTCCAGAATGCGATTTTTCATCAGGTTAACAAGGTTGACAAGATTGTCAAGCTGGTCGTTGTACTGCTTTAATACCGTCTCGAAGTGCTCTTTTGCCTGGTAGACATTCAGCTTTGCCTGGATCGCCTGTTGGCATATCTGGTCCGGATTAATTGTGTTTTGCTGCATGGGGGGCCTCCTGGAAGATGAGTTTGAGGATTAGCACGCTCTTTACTATGTGCATAGCTCGAGCAAAACCGAGCGGCTGCAATGTTGTCGATAAAATCAAAATTTGCCTTATGTTTAGTAAACTAATATATTTGGCGGGGAGGGGGGGGCAAGGGGTAAATGCAAATTTCCGTACATCAACTTTGTTGTACGGAAATTCAGCTAAACTGCATTATTAGCTTGATTTTTGCGCCAGCGTTGATTATTAAGATCTACATAATAAACTGCCTGGTCAGGGTGCGTCATGTCGGACTTGCTTGTCCCGAGCTTGATTCGGGAATCCGGCATCCGTTTCTCACCGAAATGCCGGATTCCGGTGCGTGCCCCGGACACGATCCGGGGTTCACCGGAATGACGCAGAACATAGATAAATAATTCGCCGCAAAAACAAGAGATATCCATAATAAATATTTAGTTAATTCAATAAATATGATCGGGTACAATAATATATCGCCAGTGCCTTAATAGGACCGTTTTTTCCGGTTTCGAATCTGCATCATTAAAATACTCACAAAAAAATATTAAACCGCGCTCTCTTTTCATACGACAATCAAAAAAAATCACAAATGGCTCGCATAAAATTATAACGGTTGTTTGCCTTGCAAATACTCTATTAACAGGAGACGAAATATGCGAAAAACGATTATGCTTTTTATGTTCTTCGTGGCGACAGTCAGCCGGGCCGCAATCAATCCCGACAGTCTTGGCGAAGGCGCCTGTGTCGGCCTGGTCCCGCATCCGGCAGATACGGTCAGAGACACATCGTTTCATCCCGGCGATACGCTGATCCTGTCCGGGGGGGAAATGTTGATCAAACCATTCCCGGAAGAGCGCCGGGAGGCGGCAATCCCCTCGGTAAAGACGGTCGTCAGGATCATTGCCGGTGACGGCTTTGCGCATGGGCGGGTGGAACAGACGTTCCATAATCCATTCGAACTTCCGTTCGAAGCCACATACATATTTCCGCTTCCTCACGACGGCGCTGTGCATGCAATGGATTTCCGCACCTCAACAGGCGTCTTTCATGCCGATCTTCTGGAAAAAGAGGAAGCAAAACAGAAATACGAAGAGGCAAAACAGGAAGGCAGGCAGGCGGCGCTGCTCATGCAGGGACAGGATAATATTTTCGTGCAGAAACTCTGCAATATTCTCCCGCATGACAGTGTCAAAGTAACGATCACTTTCAGCATGGCTTTGACTTATGATATGGGAATTTATGAGATCGCATTTCCAACCGTTGTCGGCCCCCGGTACGATCCTGCCGCGCTGCCGAAACGGTTGTCAAATCCAGCTTATCTGCCGCCCGATATCAGAAGTGGAAGCAGTCTTGATTTTTCTGTCCTGATTCTCACTCCGTACGCGGTCGATCAGATTGACTGTCCGCAGCATGAGGTTGCCGTTGACGGCGGCAATCTTGAAGCGACATTACAGAATATCGGCATGCTCGAACCCGGTTCGCAGCTCCCGCAAGGCGCCAATCCAAGCCTGGTCCGGCTTGTGGCAAAGGAAACCATCCCTAACCGGGATATCGGTATCAGGTTCAAACGGAAAGACACCGGACGGGACCTTTCCGTGTTGAGCTGGCATGACGGCAGCCAGGGGTATTTTGCCATGAATATCTATCCCGATCTGATTGACACGTCCGCCGAAGCCGACAAGCCGATCGATATGGTATTTGTGATCGATATTTCAGGTTCAATGTGGGATAAGCCCTTGAAACAGGTAAAGGCGGTGATGAATGCTATGCTTGATAAAGCCCGGCCGGTAGACCGGCTCTCGTTTATTGCGTTCAACAACTCGGCGACAAATTTCCATGAAACACCGATAGCTGCAACCCCGGAAAATGTCGCGGCGGCCCGGACCTGGATCAACGGTCTGCAGGCTTCGGGGGGCACACAGATGATCGATGGCGCGCGGAAAGGACTCAGTGTTCCCCTGGATGCCGGGCGGCTGCGGGTGATGTCGCTTTTGACTGACGGGTATATCGGCGATGTCGACGGGATTTACCGTGAAATAGCTAACGATCCCGCAGGAACCATCTGCTTTACGTTCGGTATAGGGACTTCGGTCAATCGTGAGCTCATTGATGCTGCGGCAACAGCGGGTAACGGCATGGCGAAAGTTGTGCTGCTCAATGATGATCCTCATCAACTGGTCGATGAATTCTGGACAAGAATACGTTCGCCGCAGCTTTCCGATATTGTTATCGACTGGGGCGGCGATGTTGCCGAATTGACAATTGGTGATATCCCCTGCCTCTGGCTCGGGCAGCCGGTCAGGGTATTCGGAAAATACAGGACCGGCGGCAGCCGCACACTCACCCTGACGGCAAACAAAGAAGGAACCGCGGTGACCGAAACCTATCCGGCCTATTTTGTCTCACACAATACGCTTCTAAACAGTGTGCCAGAAATGTGGGCCAGGGAGACAATCGAAAATCTCAGAAACGATCAGATCGCTTCCGGTGATGAGCATAATAAAGATGCTATTCTTGCGCTCAGCCTCGAACATGAAGTGCTCTGTGCGTATACGGCATTCCTTGCGGTCGCCGATTCGGTGGTGAATGAAAACGGCGAAATGGTGGCATCCGAGGTGCCGGCGCCGGTCCCTGAAGGCGTTGATCCGTATATGTCGGCGGCTTATGAGCGGTACTACGCTACGTCAGGTCAGTATATCATGCTAAAGGTGGATTCATCAGCGAACCTTCCGGTCAAAAAAGAGCTTGCTGCTGAGAGTAAATCACCGGAAGTGATAATTGCTCCCGCAGATAATTCGCTGGCCATCTCCCTGGAAAACATGGATAAGCTTGCTGAAGGGTCTGTCCGTATCTGCGATATAAAAGGAAGAATCATTTATACCTGGACGCTCCAGGAGCTTGCTTCACGCGGCTTCTCGCTGCAATGGAATTACCGGGATATGCGCGGAAAGCGCGTGTCGAAAGGGTTTTATATTATTGTGGTGCAAACATTGCGGCATGAGCTTAAAATCCCTTTTATGTACCGGTAGTTGAAAGATGAGGACAGGTTTCGGTAATCAAAACGCCGGAGCCTGTCTTTTCGCGATTAATTCATCAGCCGTTTCAAGAAGGTTATCAAGCCCGGCAGCCACGGTTTCAATGCGATTGATATTGCTATTTCGGGCCGGCATGCTCTTCTGTCCTTATAATTATTTGCTGTAAAGATTTTTTTGCGTATTCCCTTTCTCTTACTTTTCCAACTCTTAAAGAATCGACAAGCGATAGAAGCTCATAAAGCTTGTTGTCTTTAAGGGCTGCAGCCGGTGCATTTCTGCTTAATGGTTTTATTGCGAAACCCTTAACAGAACCTTTTGCAAAGGGCCAGACAAAAAGATCATCTTCGGCGAATTCAATTTCATTTCGCATGAATGGTGATGAATGTGCGGTTGGAATTCCTCGTTCGCGAGGACCTGCGGTTACAGGGAATGCGTATCTGACTCCATGGACCAGAAATTCAAGCATCGCCTGTGAAATAACCTTTCCGGTGAAATCATCAAATAAATGGGCCTCCTTCAATCTTGTTACCGATGCATGCGTCTCGCCGACACTCATGCAAACAGATTCAGCCAATTGGGCATAGGTCCAACGAAGGGTCCCTTCAGATTCAAGAACATGGAGTTTGCATAAGGTTACAATATCTGATGATTTCATTTTGACTTCATTCATGATTCATGAATTGTGTATCTACTTATACATATTCATGATACGCAACTACAAAGCCAACATGTTCACCATTCATTAATCGTGAATCAATATATAGCTACACATAATTTTTTTTATTTCCGACAATACCGCCGGAAAAAAAATCAGCCAATCTTCTCAAAAAATAACCGTCCCGAAATTGAGACCCCTAATCCCAGATATAGGATGCTGATCGACAAAAGGTGCGAATCTTCATCAAAAATCAAGCTTATAGTGTGGCATATCATTTGCAAAATTATAGGAAAGCGTTTTTTCATATATATGTTGTTTCAGGAGTATTGTATGGGACACAGCCTGTGTTCTAATGGGGCACAAAAATTGAAAAAAATCCTGTGGCCGGCAGTTTTTCTTTGCACCGGCATTGCAGAGGCAGACCATTTTCCTGCCGAAGTCGGCTACTGGTGGGAATTTTCCTATACCAGAAGCTCGAGTGGATTGGCAGAATACCGAACAGACAGCGGTACGGTCAATTGGGAAATCTATTCCATTGAGGTAATGGAATCGTATCCCACGCAGATCCGGATTCGTATCAAGGAGACAAAGCGCATTGTCCGACGGTATGGCAGTTTCATTGAAGGAACAGGCGGATTTCAGGAGCGCGATACAACGTATAATCCGCCGCTTATCATGAACGATACGGTGGTATTGCATAGTCTCGGGAATTCCAACGGGTTGTGGTATGAGGGCGATTCGTGCTGGTCGTTTGTGCACGATCCGCAGGGTGAGATTCCTCAGGGGAAGCTTGAGTTGCGCAATGTCACAATTACGCTTTTCAACCAGAAGCTTGAAGCCGTTGAAATTGACCCCTCGTCCTGCAGGGAAGGGGCCGGTGCCTCAGGTTCGCCTGCGCAGTACTATGCCCCCCGCTATTTCACCACAGCGGACAATTATGGTCCGGTGGCCTTTCATGCACAGAGTCCATCCGGTTTGCTCGGTGCCGACTGGAGTGAAGACTGGATTTTACTGAATACCAATGTCGGCGGTGTCGGCGGCCCGTGCGATTATGACGAGTATGCGGGAACCGCAACAATCACGCGAATCAGTCCGGTGCAGGACCGCTCCACTGCCTATGAAGCTTTCTTTACATTTGAAACCGACGCGGCAATCGATACCG
>WJKA01000040.1 GCA_014729375.1 Chitinivibrionales bacterium | reverse complement strand
TGACCGTCCAGGCCGGCGGGAATATCCTCTCCATGGATACGGATAAGCTGCCTGTCGGGCCATCGTTTTCGGTAGTCGCTGCATTCGCTGTGAATAAAAAGCAAAGCACCCGGTTTTGCAACTCTTCTGATTTGATCAAGCGCATCAATTGGGGAGTCCAAATGGCCCAGCGCATCAATTGAATACAGTAACTGAAAGGTTTGCTGTTTGAAAGGAAGGATATTCATATCTGCACACACCCGGAGTAGCCGTCCCCGGGCAGGCTTTCTGCAGGAACGCAAAGCAACAATTGACCAGTCAACGGCAACAACCGTA
The DNA here is from genome assembly GCA_014729375.1 of Chitinivibrionales bacterium. Taxonomy (GTDB): domain Bacteria; phylum Fibrobacterota; class Chitinivibrionia; order Chitinivibrionales; family WJKA01; genus WJKA01. The sequence continues at coordinate 3,376 of WJKA01000040.1, read as the reverse complement.
CAGTTTTTTCTTCCAAGCACCCAGTGTGCATATGCGCAGTTACCGGACCCACAATCGAGTATCCGACTGTCGATTCTTGCGGATTGTGCAATCCGGTCAACGCCTTCCCGCTTGAATGAAATGAAGCACCAGAGTGAGCGTACGAAAGGGTTCAATCCCGGGGAAATCCGCGTGTTCCATTCTCCCCGCTGATGTTTTTTTCCAGCGAATGCTATTGTACCGGGCTCCGACATTCTATTTGTCAATCGGTTTTTGATTTATAATAGTGATAATAGTATTTATAATAGCCATATGATGAGTAGCGGTGCGTGAGGTCGATATCATTCAGAACTGTTCCAACAATTTTTGCGCCGACATTTCTGAGGTTCTGTACGGCCCGTGATGCAATTTCGCGGTCGGTATGGTGTGACTTTACTACAAGGAGCACAGCATCAATTTTGGTGCTCAGCAGCGAGGCGTCGGTGACGGCAACTACCGGCGGGGTATCGAAAAATACAATGTCGAAATTTTCTTTGAAGTAATTAATATGCTGCATCATTCGCTGTGATCCGATCAGCTCGGCCGGGTTCGGGGAAAAGAGGCCGGCAGTGAGGACAAACAGGTTTTCTTTATCGGTAGAGCGTATTACCGAATTGTAATCGTAGTGCTCGGCGAAGAGTTCGGTAAACCCTGGTTCGCGCTTGAAATTGAAGAGATGATGGAGTATCGGGCGACGCAGGTCGGTATCGATGAGCAGCGTCTTTCTTCCCAGTTGAGCATTTGCCATCGCAAGGTTTGTAATTGTCAAAGATTTTCCTTCAGACGGCCCGGCGGAGGTCAGCAGTATTGTATGGATCGGATTGTCGGGGCTAACAAATGATAAATTGGTCCGCAGGGACCGATATGCCTCGGTGATAATGGATTCATCGCCGGAAAAATTGAGAAGCTGTTTGGGATACTGGGTTATGGTCCGGCGTTTTTGTTTTTTGGACGACCGTCGCTTGATTTCAATTTCATTCTTTTTTGAATATGAAATATGCGGTATTGTTCCCAGGACTGAAACTCCCAGATACCGCTCAACATCATCGTTGGATTTAATCGTTGTATCGTTATATTCGACAAAGAATGCGAGTCCCAGACCCAGGGCAAGGCCGAAAATAATACCAAGAGCATAATAGCGCTTTTCATTTTTGGGAATTGGCCGGGAGGGCATCCGGGGGGCATCAACGATTTTTATGCCGGCGGTACCTGATGCGCTTTTCAAACGCTCTTCTTCAGCTTTTTTAATAAGGAAATTATATATTCGCTCATAATTTTCCTTGGTTAATCGCAGCCGCTGCAACTCAAGAGATTGATTCAATATGTCGGGATTGCCCTTTTTATAATTTTCAATTGCATTTTTATACGATTCGAGTTTTCGCTTGAAGAGCTCCAGTTCCGCTTCTTTATTCAGCACCGACTTTCTCAGTTCCTGCCATTGCCGGATCATACGGGCATTCACTGTTACGGTACCGGGTTCTTTTCTGTATTGAATCAACTGATTTTCCACTTCCTGAATTTCGCGGTCGATTGTTGACATACCAGAAAGGCGGATGCCGAGGTTTTCAAGGCGCATTTTTTCCTTTTCAAGCTCGCTGAGCTTGGATCGCAGCTTAAGGTATTCGGGTGAGCGCTTTGATTCTTTGGGCGCGAGTTTTGATTCAAGCCGCCGTAATTGTTTCTTTTCGGCATTAAGGTCGGCCTCTTTGAGGCCAAGCTGTGCAAGGTTATCCGCATAGGCATTCTGCAGGGTGCGGAGTTCCGGAGTGGCGCCTTCAAGAATATCACCGGTCCGTTCTTTGAAAGAGCGATATTCATGTTCGGCCTTTTCGAGATTTTTCTTTACAATTTCGAGCTGCTTGTCGATTTCAACAACAGTTCGTCTGGCTTCCTCGGTAGCTACTTCCATGCACTGGTGGCGAAATATATCGGTGCCGATACTGGCGATCAGGTAGGCGAGCTCTTTTGATTTTGCCCTGGCGGTAAATGAGTAAAATGAGGTGTATGATGTTTTTTTTAGAGAGATATTGTTCTGAATATAGCCAAGAGCATCATCACGCGAGATTGATTCAAAAACCGATTCAAAAACATCAAAACCGATACTGTCAAGCACCATTTCCAGATAGGTACGGCTGTTGAGTATGCCCTGATAAAAGCTCAGCGACCTTCCACTCCCGAGATTCATGGCCTGGTTGATAAGTGTATTGTTTTCTTCAATAACCAGTGTGGCGCTGGATTGAAAGATATCTTCAATTTTTGACACATAATAGGCTGCTGATAGAACAACAGAAAGAAAAGCAACAGCAATTATCCATTTGCGTCTTACAAGAAGTGCGAAATAGTCTTTCAGGTGTGTGCCTGATTTGAGGCTTTTGATATCCCGGGTAGCCGGATTTTTCACTTGCTGAAAACTCCGCTGAATGTCTGAATTGTCACAATAAAAAGCAGTGTGTTATTAAGAATTGTTAATAGCGTGCGCCAGTCGAACCATTTGGCATATACAATAACAACATCTCCCTCGGCCACCATGGGGATATCATCCATATTGCCGTCGTCGATATAGCCCTTAACATCGATAACTTCTTCCATTGTTTTTCCATCATGTTTAAACAAGCGCCGAACCCGCGATAAGTCTGCTTTTTCGGCCGGGCCGCCGGCAAGATAGATGATTTCAAACAGGTTTATTTGTTCCTGGGGCTCGTAGAAGCCCGGTTTTGAGACTGCGCCGATAACCTTGATTTTTGTTGATCGTTCTTTGGAGAGGAGAATGATTTTATCTTCATTACGGATTCGGGGAAGTTCTGAGACATTTCCGTTGTCCATGAATTCATCGAGATTGTAATAAATTGCCTCTTGATCAAGACTTTCTTTTCTGACAATTTTGACTTTTTTGAGGTTTGCGAACGGTGTCGGGCCGCCGGCCTTGACAATCACTTCCTGCAGGGAGACGCCCTGATAGGTTGTGAGGGGGCCGGGTGTGTTTATCTGTCCGAGTACCGTCACTGTAATGTCCGGATTTTCGACAATCCGTATAGAGACAAGGGGGTTATCAACATATTTTGCCAGTCGTATTGTCAGGGCATTCATTAATTCGGTTGTGGTTATATTAACGATCGGCTCATCTGCCAGAAGGGGATAATCGACGGTCCCGTCATCATGGACGGTGAATTGCCCTGAAAACTCGGCGTTACCGGGGACTGATATTTCAAGAACATCGCCGACTTTGATCATGGCAGCGAAAAGGACGTTTGCCAGGGTCAGCACGAGAATGCCTGTTGTTTTCATATTCATATTCGACTCCCTGTTCAGCCCTGATTATTGAGTGCTGTTTCTCATGCTCATGTATACTAGGCCGGGC
>WJKA01000457.1 GCA_014729375.1 Chitinivibrionales bacterium | reverse complement strand
CTTGAGGATTCTTCATCCGACGAAAAACAGGGTGATCTGTGGGCAACCGAGCTGTATATCCGTTGGTATTCGGATGATACCACAAATATTGCATGGGATGAGTATGTCAGGTTTACCGCCACTGACGGTTATGGCTACGAATTATATGCCATTGGTGATACGACCGATATGATGAACAACGTAGGGCTTTATGGTGCAATCCTCAAAGGCATCGGCATCGAAGAAACGTCCGCCGGAGTGATTTTGATGCGTGATATTCGAGATCACTACCGACCTACCGGTTCACTTATCACCAGTTCGCAACAGCCGATTTTTAATCTGCTCGGTCGGAAAGCTGTAAAACGGGGCAACAAAGAACAGGTCTGGATAATGCTCCTCGATAATGACCGGAAATTTATACCGACACTGACGAGACATTAATCCTAAATTCCGCAGTTGAGCGTGGAAAAGATGCGTAAGATATTGCGTCAGATAGCCGTGCGAAAACCGCCCGCCATCGCCGTAGCCCGGCTAAGGGCAGAGGCAGGCAGGTGTGCCTGGGGAGGCACATTGAGGATTTTTACGCGGATAGATGGCGCAAGAGCTTATACAGATTGCCACGATTCAACTGCGGAATTTAGGTTAATTCAATGCATACAGGTTTACTCCACTACCCCCCTCAAAATTGATGGAAGTCAATTTTGAACAGGTACTATGTAATAAGAGTTTTTTCTTTGTATTTTCAATTTGTAACTACTCAGGTATCTATGGACGATTTCCGGCGCTACGCGTAGGCTGTTGCGCAATCTTGAATTGCGGAATTCAGGATTATTATTTAACAGGTTATTTAATGCGTTTAATTCAGAGAAAAATGCTTTTTGTTCCGCTGATATTTCACTGTTCAGTACTTTTTACTTCCGGGTTTACTTATGAACTGGAGCTGAAAAAAGCGCAGAAAATGCTTAAAGGAGAACAATATGATTCTGCGCAGGTATATTTTTTCAGGGCATCGAAAAACGGCATGTCGCGGGACAGCCTTTTTTATCTGATAGCTGAAACATATCTAAGGAAAGGAACACTTGATACAGCCCTTGCATTAAACCATTCTGTCGATCCGGGAGATAATGCTGCATTACAGAAAGCTTTGTTGACACAGCGGTGTGTAATTTACACTGCGGCAGGTATGGAACAAAGGGCGGAAGCGTTGCTCGATTCAATCGGGGCGCTTGCCTCCTTGTCTGAAAAACGATTTACACCATCACTCGGCTTTGCCGCCGGTGTTGGATATGAAAGCGAAAAGTTTATCGATGCTGTGGCCTATCCACTCGTTCTTCCTGAAGAGCCGCTTCTAAAGGACACCATTGATGGTCTTTTTTATCAGTTTCAGAGCGCACTGACCGCCCGGTACAAATTGAGCAATGGTATTGTTCCTTTCATATCCGGCCTGGTTTCGATCAACAAGCCAAATACGGTAAGCCCTGATGGCAATGAATTTGACAGTGTCGGCGTTTCGGGTGGTATCAGGACCGGGGTCGGCAATATAGCAAAACGGTTTTCCGTCAATTACGAATGGACACGAATGGTCGATAATTATAAAAATCATTCTTCAATTAATGAAATCTTTGCGTCCTACATCCATTCCAGTAGAAATAGTGTCTTCTTTTCCTCGGCCGGTTACCGTCACGAGCTCGGCACAAACATGAGTACCGAAAGTCAGGGCGGATTCTGGATTGCCTATATGAGCCTGATATTCCCTGAGGTAGAAGTGTCGGGATCGATGCTGTTCAACGGCTATTTTGCTCCCTCGCTTCTCTGGAATGATCAGGATTCTTCGCTGACGGTACGTGAAGTGCGCCCAATGGGACCTTTACGGCCGGACAGGTATTTCATTTCCGGTCCACTGGATACGCTCGATGCGTCGACAATTATTCCCCAGAGCAATATCATGTTCCTTGCCGGACCTTCGGTTGCAATTGATATGCCTTTTAAGTTCGAAGTGGAAATATCGCTGAAATGGTCGATTAAATCGTTTGTTGACAAATGTATATGGCACTGGTACGGACATGAAACCGGCTCAATCGGTCCTGTGGCTGTGGACAGCATATTTGGTGTTACATTTAGCGATGCGGTACTGGCGTATGGAAATGAATATTATAAGGTGATCGAAAATTCATGTTTCGGTCCGATAAAAAGATTTGAAAAGAAACGGGTTGATAATACAATTTATTGTGATGTTTCGGTAAGCAGGAAATTCCGGGTGATTGGGAGATTTACACTTGGAGGCGGCATTGCCCGGACCTGGTCGACACTCCATGATGATGCGCCGATCGATATTCCCGACCGGGACTGGAGCGTATCGGCAAAATGGGACAAGACGATAACATGGAACAAAGAGTAAACAGCGGCGACACTGTCTGTATCCTGTGTATTGCTCTTGTTTTGATTTTTGCAGGATGCGGGCCGTCGGATGTTGACAAGGGAAACACCAACCTTGCGCTGGGTGACTATCCTGCCGCTATCGGTTTTTTTACCAGAGAGATTCAGCAAGATCCCAAAAGCTATGATGCCCGGGTCGGGCTGGGCAAGGCGCTTCTTCAGAAAGCGGCCGATAATAACGGTGACACCACAATCTGGAAACAGGCGCTGATCCAGCTTGAAGCGGCCCGGACACTCAATCCCGACGACAAAGCGCTCAAGCTCCTGTCCCATGCCTGGGCCGAATATTCACGCCTTGTTCTGGCGCACAGCGATACGGTGCGGGCCCTGGAAGCCCTTTCTACCGCGCTCCGGTACGACCCCGAAAACATTGAGGTTGTCAACAGTATCGGCATTCTCTATTTCAAACTCGGCTACGCACAAAAATCCGAGGCGCTCTTTACAAGAGCGATTTTCCTGGACAGTACGCACTCAAATTCCTATTTCAACCTGGGCATGGTCTACTGGTCGCAGGAACGCTATACCAATGCCCACGCGCAGTGGCTCAAAGCCCTGAAATTCAAACCCGAAGACAGGGACATCCTCTACTGGTTTGCCCAGGCCGAGAAAAAACGGCGGGAGGGCCGGTGATACCGAAACTTCCAAAAGGATTTACCCATCCGATGCGTATCGGTGAAGGCGGTTTTTCATCGGTCTACCGTGCCCGTCAAACAGCCCTCGACCGCTGGGTCGCAATAAAAATCATTCATGAGAATGACCCCGAAAAAAAACAGGTGCTGCTCAAGGAAGGCAAAACCCAGGCGCAGATTCAGATCGGTTCGGTCCCGCGGGTCTATGATGCTTTTGAGTGGAAAAATAAAATCTACATTGTCATGGAATGGATTAAAGGCGTTTCATTGAATGAAATACTTAAACAGCACCTTCAGGACAACGACCGGTTATGCATTGCCGGCAGCTTTATCGGCGCATTGGCAGAGTTGCATTCCCTTGGATACGCTCATCGTGACCTGAAGCCACAGAATATTCTCATATCACCAGAAAAGGGACTGAGCTTTATCGATTTCGGTTTTACAAAGCATATTGTAGACAGTAAAGCATCCATGATAGGAACAGTCAAAGGGACGCCGGCATATATGGCGCCGGAGCTCTGGCGAGGTGAAGAAAAAATCGATTATATACGCGCGGATATTTATTCGGCCGGACTTATACTTAAAGAGATCTTAAGGGACCATCCTGCACATTCGATTACAAAATACCTGCTGAATGAAAAAGCATCGGACCGGATTGAATCCGGCAAAAAGCTTTATGACCTCTGGACAGATTTCACGCGGAACATGCATTTTCAGCAGGGATGGCAGGAAAATGCGGGAGCGCTTTATTCGAAAATCGTTTCCGATGAGCTCTGCGATGCAGCACGGGAACTCATAGCAGTACGCCGCGATGATGAGGCATACTGGCTTTTAGTCGAAAGCCTTGAAGAGGACCCGAACAATGCAGAAGCACTTTCTCTTATGGATTCCCTGGCAAATAGTCCTGCACACAAGTCCCTGAAGCGCACGTATTCCTGTGCAGCAGCGGCAGTTCTGGTTGTGTGTATTGCGCTGACCGCTTTTCTGGCCGGACGAAGGTCTGGTGAAATACCGGCGCCTGACGGGACAATGCAATCGCCGGAAAGGGGATTGTCGGGTATGATGAAAGAGGTTGTTGAAAAATCGCCGGTTTCGACTGTTGATCTTCCACTTCGGCATGATTCAATTGCAGAAGGCAAGCTCAGCGGGAGAATTTACTTCGCAAACCTGCCGTTAAAGGGTGCAGTGAAAGTTGATAAAAAGCAGATCGACTATGAGGGCGTACAATCGGGCGGCATTGTTGTGAGTTATGGAAAACATACCGTCGCATGGGATGATGAAACGGGCTGTACGAAATGGCGGGAAAAAGTATCGTTACTTCCCTTTCAGACAAAAATTATAAACCTGCCGCAACGATTCAGTTCTCAGGAACAGGGATTACAATGAATCATCCACGGCTTGTCGATTTATCGGGCACTGCATCGCATCTCCTAACCGGGCGGATCGTTACAATCGGGTCATCGAAAGAGTGTCATATTCGTATCGACGACAAACAGGTGCCCTCGAGAGCTGCGCATTGCGTGTTTACCGGCGGAAGCTATCGGTTGCAGCGACTGTCTGAAAATAGTAATGTGACTGTCAATGGTGCGCCGATTAAGAACGCAGTTCTTTTAAAGCCCGGCGACAGCGTGAAAATCGGCGGAAAGGAATTCCGGTTTTCGGTTGGTGATGCTGACTACGAAGCAAGTTCAATCCCGCCGCAAAAAACAGAACGGGAGCTGACCGGAGAATTGATTGCTGTGGTAATTACGCTTCTCCGGAACCGGGGTGAAGAAGTTTTTCCGCAGTTGGTGGCCTCGGTATCGCGGCTGCTCAAATGTGATGCATCCAGGCTGGTTGTGGAAAATGAAGATACCGGAGAACGGACTACGATCGCCCGTTATCCCCGGGGAAGCGGCCTGGACCGGTTTTCCAACCGCGCGATCGACTGGGCCAGGGATGAATCGGCTACAATCCTCATACACGATATCGACTGGAAAGATGCAGATGAGGAACAGGTTTCGCTGGAGCGCAATCTGGTTACTTCGGTGCTGTGCGCGCCGCTCAAAGAAGGCACATCGATTGCAGGCTATCTCTATTGCGACCGGCTCAAAGAATCGGAACGGTTTTCCGAAGAAGACAGGCGGTTTTGTGATTTACTGGCGCCGCTGTTTTCAGAAATATTGTCGGCCCATAAGGAGCGAATGACGCAGCGGGAAACCATAAGCCGTCTGCAACAGCAGGGGATGGAACAGAGCGGAGGAATGATTTTCGAAAGCGCCGCAATGGGGAAGGTTGTCGAATTGGCGTCTCGTCTGGCGGCCACAGAATCCCCCCTCATGATTACCGGCGAGACCGGGACCGGCAAGGAGTTGATGGCCCGGTTCGTGCACAGGCATTCCCGCCGGGCCGACAAGGCGTTCAAGGCGATCAACTGCGGTGCTATCCCCGAAAACCTGATCGAGTCGGAGTTGTTCGGTCATGAAAAAGGCGCCTTTACCGGCGCAAACGCACGCAAGCCGGGCCTCTTTGAAGCCGCGCAGGACGGCACTGTCTTTTTAGATGAAATCGGCGAACTGCCCCTTCAGCTTCAGGTCAAGCTTCTGCGGGTGCTCCAGGAGTCGGAGATCACCCGGCTCGGTGGAACTGAAACTGTTCGCATTAATGTGCGTATCGTTGCTGCTACAAACAAAAATCTCGAAGAAGAAGTTCGGAAGGGAACATTCAGACAGGACCTTTTTTTCAGACTCAATGTGCTTACCGTTACCCTCCCCCCGCTCCGGGACCGGGACCGGGACATATTGCTTCTGGCAGATTATTGTATCAAAAAATATGCGCTTCAATTCGGGCTGCAGGAAAAATCGCTTACCTCCCGGGCCCGGGCCTTGCTTCTGAGCTACAGTTGGCCGGGAAATATCAGGGAACTCGAAAACACCATGCAAAAGGCGATCCTCCTTTCCTCGACAAACAGAATAAACCCTGAGGATATCCAGCTTGGTTCACAGCCCACGCCTGGAGGGGCCGGTGAAGAAATCGATATGAGCCTGAAAGCGGTGCGGTCAAAAGCCGAAAAAGATGCGATTATTACCATTCTGAAAAAAACATCCGGCAATGTCTCTTTAGCATCAAAAATGCTTGAAATTGACCGCAAATGGTTGATTAAAAAGATGAATGAGCTTGGGATTGAGGCTGGTGGGTTCAGGCCCCCCTCTTAAAACCCCATCCGCCGCATCATGCGCCACACTGTTGTCCGGTCCACGCCCAGATGCTCGGCGATTCTGGTTTTATTGCCGTGAAATTCTGCAAGAAGTAACCGCATGTCATCAGGCGTAATTTCCCGGGGTTTAACAATTTTGACCGGAGCAGTGCCTTCTTCGGTGGCACCCTGTTCGTCTGTAATACACAGAGAGCTTCGCAATTCGACTTTTCGTATTTCGAGCGGGAGGTCAAAGACGCCGATTTTGGTTCGTTTGCAGGTGACAAATGCATGTTCAATGGCGTTTTCCAGCTCGCGGATATTCCCCGGCCAGCAGTAGTCCATCATGGTCAGCGCGGCATCGTGGGTGACCCCGGTAATTTCTTTGCCGG
>WJKA01000456.1 GCA_014729375.1 Chitinivibrionales bacterium | reverse complement strand
TGCCGGCACTATTGAAGATTCGCGGATAACAGTCGGGGGAAATGTCCTGTGTAAATTCGGTTTTCTTGGTCAGGGAAAAGGCTTGATTGAAGCAAAGGGGAATGTCAATATCGGTTTTCTGAAAAATCAGCGGGTCAGGTCTCGAAAGAATGTCTCCATTGCCAAAGAGGCCCTGAATGCCGTTATCTACGCGAAAAACTCTATCGAGGTTTTTGGCAATCCACTCTCTGTAGCAGGTGGCCATCTTATTGCACGCGACTCAATCATTGTTTACACTGCGGGCAACAACAGCAATATCAGGACCATCCTGGAAGTCGGCCTCGATTTTACCATGGTTGAAGGGTTGAAAAAGATTGAAACCCAGATTGAGGAAATATCGGAAAACAAATCAAAACTGCTCGAACCGATAAAGCGCTTCAACCGATTGATCAAAGCCAGAAAAAAACTTCCGGCAAAAGAAGAGTTCCTGTTCAACAAGCTGAAAAACACGCTGAAACGGTATGAGCAGCAGATAACAGAACTGGAAAGCAGAAAAAATGCCATTGAAAAAAAGATGCGGGACACTGAAAACGCATTTATCAAAATCAATCATGCCGCCATGCCGGGAACCATTTTCAAGATCGGCACAAGATACCACCTTGTCAAGGACGAGCTTGTCGGGCCCAAAACAGTCCGTCTTATCAAAAACCAGTTCAGGATATTATAAGAGATAATGCTGCATACCGAGAGCGGAATACAGGGCGCCCCGGTAAATCGGAACTTCCGCAGCGCTCCAGCAGCAGGGCCCGGTATTACAGTTCTTTTCAAACTTTCACAATACGCAACGGTCAACGCTCAATTATCAAAAATATTGTACATGCCCATCTTTTCCATACTATTCTGGTATCCGACATTTGCTTTTCAGGCTTTTCTCTTTGCCCTTTTCTTGCGGGCGGAGTTTCCGTGGCCGGCGTTTTGCCTGTAACCGACCCGCTTCACAGCGGCCACCTCTTCCTTTATCAATTGCCGGCACGCGCCTCGCGGAAGGGTCCCGAGCCTGAGCGGACCGAACTGTGTGCGTTTCAGTCTGAGGACAGAATATCCCAGCTCCTCAAACATTCTGCGCACCTGCCGGTTCTTTCCTTCGTAAAGTTCAATCTCATACCAGTACTGCCCGGGCCGGCCATTCCCCGCCACCTTCACCGCACCGGCGTGAAGGAGTTGTCCCCGGGATTTCACGCCGGCCGATATCATCAGTGAAACATGCTCTTTTGCGAGGGGGCGATTGATACGCACCCGGTAAACTTTTTTAATATGATATCGCGGGTGTGTTACTGCATGAATGAGCGTACCGTCGTTGGTAACAAGAAGCAACCCTTCGGAATTTCTGTCGAGCCGTCCGACATAATTGCACTGGTCGAGGTTTGTGTTCCGTTTTTTCAGAAAGTCAAAGATCGTCTCGCGGTTTTCCGGGTCTTTGTGAGTTATCAGCGGCCCTTTCGGCTTGTGGACCATCCAGTATTCAAGCTCACGGACCGGAACCATCTGTTTCCCTTTGCAGGTAATCCTGTCTTTATCCGGGTCGACCCGCATGCCCATTTCTTTTATCCGTTGACCGTTACAAAACACCTTTCCCGCGGCAATCAATTCATCACATGCTCTCCGGGATCCGAGACCGCATCCGGCAAGATACTTGTTGAGACGGACTGTTCTGTTTTCCGCCCCGTAATTGTGGTATCCTGTGCTTTTATCAGTTGGCATGCCCGTGGTATTCTCCTGTGCTGTATTCGACAAGGTCCGAAATTGATTCCGCCCGCTTGATCGGCAGCCCCGATTCACGCTGCATCCGGCGAACGGAATAGCTGTCAAGCGTATATCCTGCTGTATTGAAAATGATACCGGGAACAACGGCATACTCAAATTCCGATTTGCATTTTCGAAGAGCTGCGATTATGTCCTTTGCGCAGAGCAGGCCCGCTACAGTGACCGTATGTCCGAAAAAGCTGTTGGCAACAGGAATAATTTCGGCCCGGGGCGCTTGTAATTTCTCATTTATATATGCGGCGATTTCTTGTAGCATGGGGGCGGCGAGTACCGAGGTCACCACGGCAATCCGCTTTCGCCCGGTCCTGCCGGATTCTATCACAGTACCGCGTATTTTCCGCCGTGCGCGGTGCCATGCGTCCTGAAACGAGCGAATCAATCCCACACCGTTTTCAAGCTGCGGATATGACTCGTAATATGAACCGGGTGGCACAGGACTTTTAGCAAGCAAAAAGAATTCATCGGCAAGAAATATTTTTCGTACCCGGTCGTGCCTGAATTGAGCATCACTTATCCTTCCGACAGTTGCACAAATGGAGCGCGCTTCAGAGAATGTTGGAAGGCGTAAACCGTTTGTATGAAACTTTGTCAGGCCGACCGGCACGATTGCTATTGAACGAAGGTTCGCTTCGTATCTGCAGAGGTCTGAAATGCTCTTTTCCAGCACAGAACCGTCATTGATACTGCAGCACACGACAATTTGCGTATGAAACGAAATGCCCCGTGTTGCAAGTTGCGACAGCCGGTCCAGGATGTCCGGCGCGGAAGGATTTCCCAGCAGATAGTTCCGGATTGCCTTGTCGGTAGCGTGTACAGAAATATACAGCGGCGAAAGGCCGAGACGGGCGATAGTCGTGATGTCTTTTTGCCGGAGACCGGTGCAGGTAATATAGTTTCCATAGGTAAACGATTGAATATAGTCCTCATCCTTGACATACAATGATTTTCTCAGTCCGGCCGGCAACTGATCTATAAAACAGAAAAGGCAGTTGTTTGTGCAGCGCCGTACCGGCCGGGGCCGTATTTCAACGCCGAGAAACATGCCCGGTTGACGGTTGACTGTAATATCCCGCCGGGCCCCGTTTCTGAGAAAGGCTATACGGAGCGCATCGGTTGAAGAATAGAAACTGAATTCCATACCGGTCTCCACGGCATGCCCGTTCACCAGCATAATCCGGTCCTGTTTCCGGATTCCTGCCGCATACGCCGGAGAACCTGGTATCACATTCTTGACAATTATTCCCGCAGATGGTACAGTCATAAATAGGATTTTGTAAAAATATTAATAATTGTAAGCATGGCTGCAAAAACGATATAATTAAAATACGTAATATCCCAGGATATCATTGTGGTCCAATAGCTGATATCCCGTGTTCACAAGGTGATACATATTGATTTTAACCGGAGGAGTGCTATTGTGAAAACGAACTCCATACTTGTTATTGCCGGCGCAGTGCTTTTGAGTCTGGGCTTATTTGTCTGCACTATTCAGGATGATCTCGGTTCGATGGCAAATCCGGCATCACCGGAAGAGCCGACAACAACACCCGGCCCGACTGTTCCGGCTATGGGCGATCCATTGCTGTTTGCATCACCGGAAAGTGTGTATGTTCGCGTCGGCGACACCATGGAAATTACAATCACCCTCTGGCAGGACACAAGCGTAACTGCAATCACACAACCGATTGCCATGGACACTGTTTCGGCGACTGCTTCGGTCGGGAACCTTTCAAATGCAAATGTTATAACCGATAACAACGGACGCGCGGTGCTGCAATACTGGCATACCGCTGAAGCTGAGAATGTTGAGGTCTCGCTGGAGTATGAAAATGTTTCGCGGGTTGTCCGGTTTGATGTCACCGATACGCCGGTCCAGATCCAGAAACTGATCCAGGTGCTTCCGGAAAAATCAAACATCAAGGCTGATGCAAAAGATTTCACCTATGTAAATGTTAGCGTTATCGACTCCAACCATAATCCGATATCCGGTCAGCCGGTTCAGTTTATAGCGTCGGCGGGCATTATTGCCGGGGTCAATCCTCCCTCGCCGGAAAAAGCCGGTCAGAGTGTTACCAGTGAAAATGGTATTGCGCGGGCAAAGTTAACAAGTACAAACATTAACGATACGGCATTTATCACCGTTTACCTTGCGAGCGACATGAATATGAGTGATGAGACCCAGGTTGCGTTTCAGGGCGTTACCATATCGCTTTCAACCGACTCATCAAACCTCAGGCTGGGAGCGTCGACCTGGCTTACCGCGCAACTGCTCAATGCATCAAATGAACCGATAGCCAATACACCGATATTCTTTTCACTGAGCAAGGGCGATCTCTCAAATCTGGCTCTTCAGGAAGCAACAGTCGATTCGGTAACCGGCTTTGACGGCATTGCGCGGGCATATGTTACCGGTAATGAAACTGGTACCGACACCATAACGGTGCGCGCGGCGGGTACCCGGTCAAAAATCAACATAAACGTCACCGACCTGCTTCTCGACGTTGAGTTGTATCCGGATATCATTCAGGCAAAAAGAGAAAATTTTTCACAGTTGAATGTTACGTTTATGCAGAATGACGGCACTGCGTTGCAGAACAAGATTGTTCAGGTGGTCCGCCATTTCAAGTCCCGCGACGGTCTCGATACGACAGACACTCTTACCGGAACCACAAAAGCCTCGGGCGATTCGGTCGGCCAGTGTTCGTTTACTATTTATGCACTTCCGTATGAAGGCACTATCCGGCTTGAAATCACGGCGATTAATAATTCACAGGAAGTTGCCACTGCTGAAACAAAACTCGAATGCCTGACCCGGCGGGAAATGACTATCTATGCACTTCCGTCGGTAATTCAGGCCGACGGCACAAGTAAATCGCTCATTACGGTGCAGGTTAAAAACGAAGATAATAATCCTATTGTCGGCGATGAAATCAATTTTGTTACCGACATCGGTATGGTCCCTGCCGTGGCAACGACAAACGACCAGGGAAAAGCAACAGTTCAGTTAACCTCCGACCGGAGAAATGCCCTTGCGACAGTAACCGCCACACTGGCATCGGACATAACAAAAACGGTGACAATCCAGGTAGAATTTGCCGGCGTAGAGCTGAAAGCAGCGGCCAACCCGCAGAGTATCAATTCGAGCGGTATGGATACGAGTACTGTCAGGCTTTCCTTGACCGATGCGATGAAAAACCCGATTGTCGGCGAGCGTTTCGACTACCGTACCCAGCAGGCCGGTACAAACATAATACCGGTTGATTCGATTACCAATAACCGTGGGGAAGCCACGTTCAAGGTTGTAGGGATCGGGACCGGGCGAGACACTATTACGTTCGAGTCGGCCGGGGCCTCAGCGCAAACCGTAATCTATTACTCATCACGCTACCTCACGATCGATACCACGGCAGCACCCGGATATGCTCATTCGTACATTGCCAACGGCACCGACAGTACCCTGCTCACGATTAGCTATCTTGAAGGAGATAAGACAACGCCGATTGCAGGTGCGCGGATCGAACTCAATGTCACGCTTGGTGAAATTCCCGGTCCGGCGGATACGCTGTTTGCGATGGCCGATACTACCGATGCTACGGGGCGGGTACAAATTTACATGCAGAATCCCGACTTTGCCAATGTTGCGACCATAGCCGCCAAGGCGATTACCGATCAGGAAATTACCACGGCATCCAGAGAAGTTTATTTCCGGTCAGACCGGATTTGCCGTATTGACCTGTCCGGCACCCCCGAAGTAATCGGAACAAACGGGGACCGGGCAAAGATTGTTGCGATAGCCTATGACACGATGGGAAACAGGGTCAATGATGCGACTGTGTCGTTCAACCTGATCGCGGGCCCGGGCGGCGGCGAATATCTCGATCCGCCCAATGCGCTCACCGGTATTGACGGCTCGGCGACAACATACCTTGTCTCAG
Organism: Chitinivibrionales bacterium; assembly: GCA_014729375.1. Taxonomy (GTDB): domain Bacteria; phylum Fibrobacterota; class Chitinivibrionia; order Chitinivibrionales; family WJKA01; genus WJKA01. Next base: position 454 of record WJKA01000456.1, on the reverse strand, counting down.
GTTCGATCCCCAGCATGTACCGCCAGGTATGCATTGTTGCCGGGGATTTCACGGCAATAAAATCAGATACGGTAAAACTCACTATCGCAGGGCCGCCACACTATATTACAATCCGCCACGATGTCGGTGAAATTGAAGATGCCAAGGACGGGACCTATGTCATGAAAGTCGCAGCGGTAGTCAGCGATATCAACGGCAATCCTGTTGCCGACGGTACCGAAGTTACGTTCAGTGCAAAAATTACCGGCTACCAGATTTACAAGCTCGATGCTTCTTTTAATTCGCGCTGGCTTGACTATTACTGGTCGTGGCACTGGGAAGTCGATACGGTGCCGTATATGCTGCCGTTTGAAGACCTCAATGATAATTTCCGGATTGATGCCAATGAAGACAAAAACCGTGACGGTTATGCCAACCGGGGTGAAGATATTAACGGTGACGGCAGGTTCCTGCC
>WJKA01000039.1 GCA_014729375.1 Chitinivibrionales bacterium | reverse complement strand
CTTTTTTTCTGATAAAATGTCAGCAGCACGGCCCCGGTACGGTGCCTGCCGTGCTTTCCCGGCGGGCGCACCATGCTGCGGGGATTGGGCGCCATCTTTTTCTGTGCCTCGACCGCATCGAACGCTGACAGGTCAAGCGCCTGCCGTATGATGTCGGGTGAAATGGTGAGCATAGGGCTTTCGGAAATATGCGCAATTAAGATGATTGACCGAGGAAAGAAAATATTATATAGTATTAAAATTAATTATAAACCGATTTTTTGCGCCCATAGCTCAGCTGGATAGAGTGTTGGACTACGAATCCAAAGGTCGCAGGTTCGAATCCTGCTGGGCGCGCCAATTTGAAAAGAAAATAGAGGTGGTTAGGATGTTCAGTCCAGCCACCTCTATTTTTTTCAGAAAGCAGTGCGGGACTTTTCTTCAAGGCGCTCGTTCAGTTTAGGATGTGTCATTTCGACCGCAGGGAGAAATCTCCGGTTCTCCGCCGGGCCCAAATCCGCCATATAAGCTGTCCCAAATAAATGAACACCGTCCATTGCATTTCCCTTGAATAAAATCAAATAATTTAATATTTTAACAAAAAGCACACTAACCATATAAAAGGGGTATGTATTTGCGTTGCTTTGCGGGGCACGCAAGGGTTTAGCGTAGTGTAAAGTCGTTCCCCCTGTGTTTTTTTTATCCCCTGCATTGTCCATATCTGTCATCAAAATGCGGTATTTTCTCGAAATAAATGCGGTAGCATGCATGATGCATGCATCTTGAGGAAAGCGGCCGAAGACGGGTGCGCCGTGCGCACCGGTTGAATATGTCATTGTCCGGTTTATCCGGGCAATCCGGAATCCGGGAAAGATAAAAGTGGTAATCAGCGGCTGTCCCGAATAAGCGTTCACATTTTCATAGATAATGTAATTCAGGATGCACTACAATGGAGCTTGTCGACTATCTCAAGCAGCAGGAAGGAAAAACCATCGAATTCAAGGAGAACTGTGTCTCGTTGGCTAAGATTGTCCAAACCGTCGTAGCTTTTGCAAATACCGCCGGCGGTACGCTCATTATCGGGATTCGTGATCGAACCAGAGAAGTCATAGGACTGCCGGATCCACTAAAAGAGGAGGAACGCCTTTCAAACGCTTTTGCCGATGGGATTCGTCCGCTCCTGATCCCGGACATCCGGATCAGCTCATTTCGTGACAGGAGCCTGATTACCGTTGCGGTGCCCCATGCCGCAGGCCCGTATTATGTTCAGTCGGAAGGGCCGGAAAGGGGCGTCTATGTCCGTCTGGGATCGACTAATCGGCGGGCAGGCTTTGAAATGATTGAAACAATTCGGCGCCTTGCTCGGAATATTTCATTTGATGAGCAGCCCTGCACAGAAATCGACTCGGAAGACATCGACTTCCGAGCTGCTTCCGAGTTCTTTAAAACCGTATCCAGGAATCTGACCCCGGCCATCCGCAAAACACTTGGCCTCGTTGTCAATTGTGGAGGAAAAGATGTTCCCACGCTGGGTGCTGTGCTGCTTTTCGGCAAAAAACGGCAGCGGTTTTTCCCCGATGCAATTATTCGATGCGCTCGTTTCAAAGGTCGCGACACAAATCGTTTTTTGGATCATATGGAAATCGATGAATACCTTCCGAACGCTGTTGAAGCTGTCATCACGTTTATTGAGAGGCATACCCTGCAGGCTGCTGAAATTGACCGGATTCGCAGACGGGAACTGCCTGAATATCCCGTTCAAGCGGTTCGGGAAGCCGTAATTAACGCAATCGTGCATACTGATTATGCCGTTACCGGTATGAATATCAAGGTGGCAATATTTGATGATCGGATTGAAATCATCAACCCTGGGGCGCTTCCATTCGGCATGACCCTCGAGGCTGCTCTTTCGGGTGTGTCAAAACTCCGGAACCGGGTTGTTGGCCGTGTTTTTCGGGAACTTAAGCTAATCGAACAGTGGGGAACGGGACTCAATCGAATGATTACGGCCTGCCAGGAATATGGTCAGCCGCCGCCGAACTTTGATGAAATCGGGACATCATTTCGTGTAACGCTGTTTTCTCAGCCGGTTGCAAAACGAACCGTGCCGGATTGGCATGCTCGCTTGCTGAGACATTTTTCTGAGCATAATGAAATTACGACAAAAGAAGCAGCGCACATCTGGAAGACCTCTGATCGGACAGCCAGAACAAGACTGGGAAACCTGCTGAAGCAGGGGCATCTTGTTGAAGTCGGAACCGGTCCAAAAGATCCAAAAAAAGTGTATGTGTTGAAACGGAGATAGAAGACCACTGAGAAATGGCCAGATAAAAGAAAAATAATCACCCGGATATCCAAACAATCCTGAGCAATGCCGGTGGGTATCTCCGTGCTGACATCCGGGAAGGCATTAAAAAGCCTGCACCGCGAAGGATACGAAGACCGCGAAGAAAACTAATTAAAGAGCCCTGGTATGTCGATTAACAGAAAAATCCTGGAGAATCTTTTCAGCGCCAAAGCAATCAATCTGCGCAAGAGCTCTCTTTTCGATACCCCGCCGGATCCTCTGCCTGCCGGTCCGCTTTTCGATCGGATTGAAGGAATGATGCTGGGACTTGCCGCAGGCGATGCCCTCGGTATAACCACAGAGGCAATGCTGCCCGCTGAACGCAGAAACAGATTCGGGGAAATACGTGACTACCTGCCCAACAGATATGCCGGGGAATGCAGAGGCTACCCCTCAGATGATACGCAGCTTGCCTTCTGGACCCTTGAGCAGATGATAGAGGACAACGGCTTTGTGCCTGAGCACGCAGCAGCCCGATTCTGCAGGGGGAAAATATTTGGTATCGGATCAACCGTTCGACAATTCATTGCCAATTACCGGCAGGGTACGCCCTGGCAGAAATGCGGCCCGGAGTCGGCCGGAAACGGAGCGCTGATG
>WJKA01000455.1 GCA_014729375.1 Chitinivibrionales bacterium | reverse complement strand
TGCTATTCCGGAAGTAATGAGATTTCTGGTTTTCATGAATTCTGCTCCTTTTGTTTTTCTTCAGACGTACCGGTTGTTGACGCTGTCTGTTGCTGCTGGGGTGCTCCGGTTTTTTCTCTTCTGTTGAGGTAAATAACAAATCCGATGATAATTACAATAAGCGGCATAAGAACAATATTGATAATACGGATGAAATTCGGTTGTACTGAGCCTTCCTCAAGCTGGTCTTTCTGAATTGAGCGGTCGACCATTGCCCGTGTCCGTATCGATATCAGGCTTTCATCCAGCGTAAGCCAGTCAACAACATTCATCAGCCAGGCAATACTTCCGGGCGATGCATTCTGTGCGCTGAGGAAATCGGCGTCTCCTGCAATTACAAGGTGTCCGTTTTCAGCGGAGGGAATGATTTCCCGGTCTTTGTCTTTGTCTGAGAGGGCAATATCACCTGATGTATCGGAGGTATCGGGTTCTTTTGCCGGAGGGATCGATTTGCCGGCAAAATAGCTTTCGAAATGTCCGTTGAGATAAACCATGAGATTGCTGCGTTTGAGATCATCCTCCGGCGGTTGCCACTCCTGCTGGGGATTGAGATTAAAATAGCCTGATGCGGTCCAGCTCTTTTCCGATGAGCGCGCCAGTACTGTCGCGTGTGGCTGAGCGGCAGACCCGGTGCCGGCCGAAGAATCTGCTTTGTCAACAAGCAAGGTTATGCTGCTTGGCCAGGGAAGGATAAGCTCGCTCAATGTGGAAACTGCAGGATTGTCGCTGTTGAATCCCTCGCCGAAAACCTTTACAAAGTATGGATACGGAACAGCAACATTCATCTGAAAAGCCCCGAATTTCTGCGGAATCTGCACATTTCCGCAGGAAGCATCGAGTACCATGTCATTTTCAACGCGTGCACCGTAATGCTCCATGAGCTTGATAATATCCGGATTTTGCACTTTGCCGGTTGCTCCTCTTTGAAAGTCGATACCGACGGCATCCACACCAACGATTAATTTGCCTCCCTGCATGAAATACTGGTCGATTTCAAACAGATCACGCTCAGTAAAGCTCTCCTCGTTGCCGCCAAGAATAATAAGTGTTTTGATCTCGGTGCTGATTTTCTGACCGTCGGTAATATCCACCGTCTCTACTTCATAGTTCTCCTTTAAATTGTCAAATACCGGCTTGTATTTGGTTTCGGTCGGGTCGGAATAATTCATTTTCATTTTCATCCTGACTTCCGGCGGGATGTAAATGCTCGTGTCTGTTTTTAATACACCCACTTTCGGCGTGCTCGACCGCATAACTTTCATAATTGCAGTGGTCAGGTCGTATTCGAAATTTTTAAGATTTTGGACAACCGGAAGAACTTCTTTTTTATCAGCATACAAAACAGCAATACCAAGATATCCCCGCATTACCTGCGCTTTGTCTTTTTCAAAGGTCTGGAGCTGCACTTCGGGAATGCCGAGCGAGCGTACTTTGCTCTTTTCCTCCTCGTCTTCGCCCGGATCAACCCATTCAATACGGATGTTTTTTCCGGCATAGGCTTTATATTCACTTAAAATGTCCCGGACATCAGTTTCGAGACTTTTCAGGTTGGGGGGGAGGTCCCGCGAAAAGTAGCATTTAATGTTTACGATATCGTCAAGGTCCTGTAAAATCCTTTTGGATGCATCCGAAATGCTGTAAATTTTGTTTTCTGTAAGATCAACGCGGACAAACCATTTGGTGAGCAAATAATTTGCTACCGCGATAAATCCAAGGACAATGAGGACAAATACTGCTGACTGCGATTGATATTTTATGCTCTTCATAGTCTCTATTCCCACTTCCTACTTTCAATGGAACGGACATTGAGAAAAAGGAAAAAGCCGATTACCGACAAATAATAAACAATATCTCTGCTGTCCATAACTCCTCTTCCGATGCTTTCGAAATGATTGCCAAGGCCAAGATACGAAAAAAGTGAAACGAGAAGAGGCTGCTTGATTGCCATGGTAACGAATGGATTCCCGATTATAAAGAGTACAAACGTTACCACCACGCCAAGAATAAAGGCGACAATCTGATTTTCTGTTAATGATGAAACCCAGAGTCCGATTGCAATGTAAGCACCTCCCATAAGCAGCGATCCGAGATAGGAGCCGATAATGGGTCCGAAATCGGGATTTCCGAGAATGGCAATAGTAACCGGAATGGTTACTGACAAAACAATAATGATTGCCAGGAAAGCAAAACTTGCAAGGAATTTGCCTACTACCACCTCGACGTCACGGACCGGCCATGTGAGAAGAAGTTCCATGGTTTTGAGTTTTTTCTCTTCAGCCCACGAGCGCATGGTTACGGCGGGAATGAAAAAGAGAAATACCCATGGCAGCAAACCGAAATAGCCGCGCATATCCGCCTGATTTATCAGGAAGAAGCCCTGGAAGAAGAGAAAGTTGGTTACCACCAGGTACACGGTAATGTACACATAAGCGATTGGTGACAAGAAATAAGCTTTGAACTCTTTTTTGAATATTGCTGATATATTTTGCATATTATTCACCCCTTGTAAGGCGTGTGAAGACATCCTCAAGACTTGCGGTTTCCCGCTTTAATTCAGATAAGGTCCATCCATTATCGACTGCGCATTTGAACAGTTTATCTCCGATTTCCTGTTCGGTATCCAGAAAGACGGCTGCTTCAAACCAGCCGCCCCCGGTTTCATTCAGGGTGAGATTTGTTACACCTTCAACCTGAGGAAGATTCGATTCGAGAGCATTTCTGTCTGCCTGCACCGTCATGAAATACCGTTTGCCGGAGCCGGCCTTGGCGGTAAGTTCGGCGGGAGTTCCCGAAGCGACTATGGAGCCGTTATTGATAATAAGTATACGGCTGCACGTTGCAGACACTTCAGAAAGAATATGGGAGCAATAGATTACTGTAATTTTTTCTCCCAGCCTCTTGATAAGTTGTCTGATTTCAACTATCTGGTTGGGATCGAGGCCCGACATTGGTTCATCGAGAATGAGTATGTCGGGATTGTGAATCATTGCCTGGGCCAGGCCGACCCGCTGGCGATAACCCTTGGAGAGTTTACCGATCTGGCGCTGACTCATTTTAGCGAGACCGCATACCAGATACATTTCTTTAATTCGTGAATCAAGAGCGTCTCCTGAAAGCCCTCTGATTTCTGCAACAAAGCGCATATATTCATCAACCGTCATGTCGTTATAAAGCGGTGCATTTTCGGGCAGATATCCGATTTTTTTTCTTACCTCAAGGTCATGTTCGTGAATATCCAGCCCATCAATGCGGATTTTTCCTGTTGTTGCAGGAATGAAGCAGGTAATGATGCGCATTGTCGTTGTTTTCCCCGCGCCGTTGGGTCCGAGAAAACCGAGGACCTCTCCTTTTTGAATCTGAAAAGAAGCATTCTTGACTGCTTGAACCGAGCCAAATTGCTTGTTCAGATTCTCAACTTCAATCATCGTATTCGTTGAAGTCATAATTCAACCACCATTTTTAAAGATGTATGTATTTTCTGCGACGGCACTGCCGTTACGCTCGATTTCCGATAATTGAACCGGAGCTTTAAAATGATTTTCTGAAGGCTGGATCGTCAAGACCATACAGCAAATCCAGCCCCAGCTGCCCGGGGATTTTTTGAAGCTATAATACGATTTGCGATAAAAAATATTGCATAAAAAATAAGAAAGGCGTGAAAAATCACGCCCGCTTTCTCTTTGAGACAGAAAAAAAAACGTGTGTTCAGGCTTTTTTATCTTCCTGAATTTTTATGCGCAGGTCCTGGCACACTTTTTTTATATTCTGGAGAGATTTCCGGGCCCTGGTGCCCGCCGATTTGTTGCCGCGTTCGAATTTTTCGTACTCAGCTTTCAATACTTCAATTTCATCAAGCAAAGGTTGGAGACTCATCATGCCCTCCTCATTAAAATGATTGGATTAGTGAGATTGCATATAGACATTCTGCATTATTCTCTAATAAATACGTTATGCATCATCAAATGTCACTATTTTTTTTGTGTTGTGGAAAATTTTTTTGCACACTGCCGCATGGGGATTATATCCTTTTTAATACAAAAATCCATCGAAGAGAAAATATGATCCTGCAGGCTGTCCAAGAAACTGCAGGAACGGGAATAATTCATTCATTGCATCTGTCAGCAGGTTTTTCCAGAGACCGTCGGCGGCGCGATTTTCGATTATTTTAGTTTTTTCCGGAAGTCCACAATACGATTTGATATATGTCGCAGCATCCTGATACCCGCCTAATGTATCTACCAGCCCCAGGTGAAGAGCCTGCCTTCCGGTAAAAATCCTTCCATCGGCCAGTGCTCTCACCGAATCTATGTCAAGCGACCTGCCGTATGCGATATCTTCAATGAACTGATCATGCGTATCGCTGAGAAGATTCTGCAAGAGCTTTTTTTCTTCTTCGGTAATTTTTCGGTGAGGATTTCCAAGGTCTTTGAATTCTCCTGCTTTTATCGTAGTCATGTCGATACCGATTTTTTCAGAGAGCCTGTAGAAATGAGGAAAGCGCATGTATACGCCGAAACTTCCGGTCAATGTCCCCGGGTTTGCAAACAGGCGATGTGCTGCACAGGCAATATAATAGCCTCCCGATGCGGCAACATTTTCCATGCTGACAACCACCGGCTTGTTACTGTCCCGGAATCGAAGGATTTCATAATAAATTTCCTGCGAGGGTGCAACAGTACCGCCGGGTGAGTTTATGCGCAGGATGACGCCGGCAACTGAGTTATCATTGCGGAATTTCCGCAATTGTTTCGTATATTTGTCCGAACTGTAAATTACATCGGTAATACGTACCAGACCGATTTTTTTCTGCAGTGCAAGAGCAGAACCGGCGCCATCGCCGGAGGTGATTACCACGATCCCGATAAGTACAGGGAGAAGGATTAAAAGAGCAATAAGGAGTTTCTGACGGCTTTTCATAGTTCCTCCGTTGCCAGTATTCTCAGCGTGTCACCCGGTGCGATTATGGAAGACCGGGTGATTCTGTTGAGTTTGCATAAACGGTTCAGCGTTATTCCGTGGTGATTGGCGATTCGCCAGAGATTATCACCTTTCTGTACCTCATAATATACAATGCGAGAGGAATTCTCCGGGGAAACGGGCTTTTTATCAGCCGGTAGAAGGAGTATTTCACCGGGTTTGAGTATCGAATTGAGCGAAAGTCCGTTCAGCGCAAGAATCTCAGCGATTTCAATATCAAAAAGCCGGGAAAGGCTGCTGAGATTATCTCCTCGCTTAACCTGATACCTGATAATATCCTTTTTGACGGTAGTATTGCGGGGCTGCTTTGATGAAGCCAGTTTTGTCCGGTCGTGCGGCTTCAATGAATAATACACGAGTTTTTGCCCTGCGTGAATAAGCGGCCGTGAATCATTCAGGTCATTTGAGCCCATCAGGTTCTCAAGGGGGACATTCAGTTTCTGTGATATGCTGTAAAGATTGTCTCCCCGTCTGACTGTATAGGTGTATTTGCTGCCCTCGGGTTTTTTCTTTCCGGGCGACGTAGGTCCGGGCATATCATCATCCCATACAACATACAGTGTCAGTATCTGTCCGGCTTTCAGGCTCCGGGAATGAGAAATACGGTTCCATCGCATGATATCTTCGGCGGAAACATGAAAGAGTTTTGCCAGTTCGTAAACAGTGTCGCCGGATTTTACCCGGTATTTTACCGGTTCCAGTCCTTTTTCCCTGAAAATTCGGGCTTCATCAGGTTCGCTTCGCGTGCGTTTTTTTGCAGGCGCGCTTTTTGCAACCGCCGGCATTTTGCGGTTTACCGGGATTGGGATAAAAAGATATTTACCAGCGACAATTCTGCTGGTCCGGAGACGGTTTACCGATTTTATGGCAGCTACCGGAATTTTAAACTTCTGTGAAATCGAAATAAGATTGTCTCCATATTGTATGCGATACCGGTACCATTTCACCTTGCTGTCTTCCGGAATGCCTGCATAAAATTCTTTGAATGTGTCTTTGGTTCCCGCCGGGAGATACAGAAGCACGTTGCTGCGATCGGGGGGAGTGCACCATCGCAGGATATGTGGATTTATTTTCCGGAGCTCCCTTTCTTCAACTCCAATTCCTTCAGCTAGGGTTTTCATATCGATGCGATCATTGAAATAGACGGTATCCAGGTTAAAAGGAGCAGTATCAGGTACCGTATAATTAAAACAGCGGGGGTTTTTTGCCACTATCAACGCGGCGATATACTGAGGAACATAATTCATTGTCTGTTTTGGAAGTCTGAGACCCCAGTAGTCGCTTGTATCGGCCCGCCTGATTGCGCGTTCGACCCCGTTTTCGCCACAATTATACGCAGCGAGTGCAAGGTGCCAGTCATTGAACTGGTTGTAAAGTTTGGTGAGATATTGTATCGCTGCCTTGGTTGATTTTATCGGGTCCCGGCGTTCATCAAACCAGTAGCTTGCCCGCAATCCGTAATTTCTGCCGGTTGACGGGATAAACTGCCATATTCCGGAGGCGTGCGCATATGAATATGCTTTGGGATTGAAACCGCTTTCTATCAACGGAAGGTAGGCAAGATCAGCGGGGAGGCCGCTGTCTGTAAACATTTTTTTCATAAACGGGAGATAATATTGTGCACGGGAAAGCCATCGGCCCACCGGTCCTTTTCTGCCTTTGCTGTAAAAAAGCAGCGCGGTGTAGACCCGGTCATTCCATGCCATGGGTACATCATATTCGGTTTGATTGTTGCAGAGCAGTTGTGCAAGAGCCGAACTGTCTTCAGGTGAAACATGGACGGAATCAAGCGATTGAGCCAGCCGGCGGTTAAATACCATTGCTGAAATTTCCCCGGGTATGTTCTCGAAATAGTCCGGGGGAATCAGCTCCGAGTAAATATCTACTATACGGCTGTAGAACGGAGCAGTCTCCTTTTGAATGGTATCGGGGACCTGCTCCATTGAGGTGATAATTTCAATTGCTTTATCTATGTACGCTATTCCCTGTTCATACAGCGAGTCTCTGCAGTATTGTTCGGCCGTATCGATTACTTCGGCGAGAAGTTCCGCTGAGGGAAGCGTATCGGATACGGTTTGATCAACAGCGTCAACAGTATCCATGAATATGACGGTATCGAGCGGCTCATCAATTGCTTGATCGACAAGTTTTGATGAGGATGTACAGCCGGATTCAAAGAGAAACTGACACAGAAACGGAATGCTGTATAGTATAATGCGAAATGCAGATTTTCCTATCAACGCTATAATTCCTTATAAATCATTAAAATAGAACATTGGAATTAAAATGGAAAATCATCATCAAAAATAGTTTTTCCGTCGTTGAAAAGATTTTTTTCCGGGGAAGGAGCTTGTATCCTTCAAATTAGTATACAATGACAAGCAACGGCGTGCAATAGTTTTTCTGAGAGGGTACAGTTTTCCTGTATCAAAATGCAGGGGTGGGGAGGGGGGGCAGGTTCAAACGATTGCCGGTTCGAGGCTTGCAATTATCCGTTTCAATCGCCTTGCTGAGAGGACGTCCTTTTTGAAGAGAAATCCCCGCCGGGCCCGGCATTCCTGGATTGCTTTGTCGATCTGGTGCTGAAAATGCTCGCTGTTGGAGCCGCAATAATTTACGAATGCTTTTGTCTGAGGAGAGCACTTCGCACGTTCGGGACATAAATGACATGCGATTTTGCAAAGAGCCACGAAACACCCCCTTGTACAAGGTTTGTGAAAATCCCGTGGTGAAAGCTACCGGGCATATTTAAGTATACCCAACAATATATTGTATGTCAATAGTTTTTTCTCCCCAAGCTGTTGAGGTCTCGGCTATTCTGTTGCTATTGCGGAAGTTATGCCGATTGTATCGAGTGGTTTTTTTTCGGAATTGTCATAACCCATACAATATGGCCCGCTTACGGGCACAATATTTTGTATCTTGACTGAAATTCGGGTAGTGGAAAAAAGGAGTTCCGGAATCATTTAACTATTGCACGGGTGGTGCAATGAATCTATAATACCAAATAACGGCGATTGGTGCAAACGGTATCCCAAATAATGTGGTTGAGAGCGGTTCTGTTTTTGCAAACAAGTCCTGGAAGGGAACTATTGACAATGACGGATGAAGCAGCGTCCCGTAAAG
>WJKA01000454.1 GCA_014729375.1 Chitinivibrionales bacterium | reverse complement strand
TTCTTACAGTAATTGAGCCGGTAACCGGACTCCGGGATATTGAATCCTCTTATTCACGCGGTAGACCCGAATATCATTTTGTTGTCAACCGCCAGAAAGCATTGACATTCGGCCTTGTGCCGTATGAAATCCAGCAGACAATCGAAGCTGCAAATCTGGGAAAAATTGCCGGCTATCTCAGGACAGGAGAGGATGAAATCGATATACGCGTGCTGCTTGAAAAAAAATTCCGGGACGCTATCGATGAAATCAGGAATATTCCGGTGCAAAACAGAATGGGTGCCGCGGTTCCGCTCAGCCATGTTGTTGACATAGAGAGGACGTCCGGGCCGACAATTATCAACCGTGACAATAAAATGCGGGTCGGCATGGTAGATGCCAACCTTGTTGAGCGGGACCTCGGTTCCGCAATACAGGAAATTCGTGAACGGATATCGCCGATCGAGGAAGCGCTTCCCGAAGGGTATTCAATTGAATTTTCGGGAGAATTCCAAGATATGCAGGAAACATTCGGTCAACTGCTGCTCGGATTGCTGGTGGCTATACTTCTTGTGTACATGGTAATGGCTTCACAATTCGAAAGCCTTATTCATCCGTTTGTAATAATGAGCACGATGCCGCTCAGTATTATCGGTGTTGCAGTGATTCTTCTGGCAACAGGTAAAAGCTTTTCGGTTGTTGCGTTTATCGGCATTATAATACTTGCCGGTATCGTAGTTAATAACGGCATTGTGCTGGTTGATTATGTCAACCAGCTTCGCCGGAGCGGCCGTGGAGTGCATGATTCGCTTGTTGAAGCAGGGAAGACACGCCTGCGCCCCGTACTGATAACGGCAGGAACGACAATTCTGGGTATGCTTCCCATGGCGCTCTCCCGTTCCGAGGGTTCAGAGCTGCGTTCTCCCATGGCCCTTACGGTTATCGGCGGGCTTGTCAGTGCAACATTTTTTACGCTTTTTATCGTACCCATTGCCTATTTGTATATCGACAACATGGGGTTGTGGATGAAAAAGGTGCTGAAAAAAGTTATTGGATAGAAAAAAACGCAATCAGCGGTCAGAATTTTATTCCCCATACATTTCGTTCTTCTCCCGTCTCTCGTCGTGCCTGCAAGGCCAGAGCGCAGCGACGGCCGGCCACCGCGCATAGCAAGCCGAAGCTAAAAGCGAAGGCTGCTTGTCGTGTCGCCGTCTCGTTCTTCCTCAACCGGAACGGTAATTGTATCCTGCCAGTCGATTTCAGGTTTCGGCGGTTCGGTCCCGGTAAGCCGGATATAACCGGAATCGTCAAGGCGGTTTCGCTGGTAGAGATTATCCGCAATAACTCTGAGCCGTTTCCACATGAATTTTGATTTCGTGTAGTGCGGAGTGATTGTTGCAGGTTTTGCCAGTGTTGCCGCCATCCGGGCTGCCTCCCATATTGTTAAATTGCTGCACGATTTTTTATAATAATGCTGCGATGCGGCTTCACAGCCAAAAATATTTTCTCCCCACTGAGCGTAATTCAGATATAGTTCCAGAATCCGGTCCTTGGTGAGATATTTTTCAAGAAGTACCGTATAAAAAAGTTCTCTGTATTTGCGGGCAAATGTCCTGTCGCCCGACAAAAAAAGGTTTTTGGCCAGTTGCTGGGTAATTGTCGATCCTCCGTACTTGAGCGTGTTATGAGCAATGTTTTTATCAAAGGCCCGGGCAATCGCTCGCACGTCAAAACCCGGATGAAAATAAAAACCGTCGTCCTCGCACGCTATAACAGCATGCTGAAGCGATTTCGAAATTGAATCGAGCGGAACAAAACTATGCCGGAGCGTATCGGTTGCTCCCTTTTTTTGAAGATTTTTCCGGTACTGTTTCATGTACGCAGTCGCAGCGGGCTCTGTGTCGACCAGCAATTTGATGTCATCAAGCGGACGTTTCACAAATTTGTATGCATAAATGACAGCAGCAGTACCGGCAAGCGAGAACAGGACTGCATAAACAACAAAAAGAGAAATAACGCTTTTTAGTATTAGTACAACTGCTTTTTTCAAACGTATTTTTCTATGAATTTCGTTATAGAATCGCTGTAAGATATAAAAATAACTTATTTTAAGACTTGATAATCAATCTTTGTGTCTACACTTAATAAAAGGCCCGGCTATCTGTGAAAAGACAATATGCAATTTCCGGTTTTACGCACTCCAGCGTATTCTCTGTACTTGCCACAGTAAGTGCGATACTGCTGTACTGCACCAGTAACGGCAACGATGATCCGCAACCGTGTCCCACCTGTCCGGAATTATCCCCGGATTCCATTACGGTTACCAGTCCTGATTCTGCCACAACCTGGCAGCACTGGAAATTTGATAATGTGGTCGAATGGGAAGGAGCATCCGGCGACAGTGTACAGATCAGGCTGTATCATGACAGCGGGCTGGTTGATGTGTATCCCGAATGGTCGGCAAATACCGGTACATACACCTCAAATCTGGCGCTCGATTCCGCATGGGGTACCGGCGATAATTATCAAATTCAGATAATCGATAAAAAGGGCAGGGTTGGATGGAGCGACATTTTTTCGATTGCCAGAAATCCCTCTGCGACTATAATCGTTTTCAGTCCTGATGAAAAAGATGTCTGGTACCATGGCACAATTTCAAATCCGGATACGATCGACTGGTCGATTGGCGTAAACAAAGGCGACAGTGTGCTTGTGCTGCTGTACCAGCACGGGCTGCTTATCGATACTGTCGCAGGCTGGATTGCCAATACCGGGCTTTCTGTGCTGGATAATTCGATAAAATACGGATGGGGGACGGGAACAGATTATCAGATTAAAATACAGGACAACACAGGCTGTTTCGGATGGAGCAAGGGATTTGAGATACAAGCCGAACAGTGCGAAAATATCACGGTACTTTCCCCGGATTCCAGCGTGGAATGGACAAGCGGTAATTCGATTGATTTTACCGCGCGGTGGGAAATGTGCTGCGGCGATTCGGTGACGTTTCTTCTCTACCAGGACCAGGTATTTATCGATACTGTTTATTCGTGGGTGGATACTGCTGATGAATTTTCCGCCGAACGGATTGTTCAGAGCTGGTGGGGAACCGGTGACGGTTATCAGGTGAAGATAGTTGATAATAACGAGAATTTCGGTTACAGTCAGTTTTTTTCTATTGCCGCAGATTCTTCACTGGTCATAACGGTGACAGAACCGGACAACCAGACGCACTGGTACCGTGGGCAGCGGCGGACAATTCTGGCCTGGGGATTTGATACCACAGTGGAACTGTCCGATAATGCAAAAACGATAAAAGCGGACGTGTACCGGAACAGTGAATATGTTGCCGGGCTTTTTTCCTGGGTAACGGCCGACAGTTTGTATATTCACTCCGACAGCTTGCCGGCAGACTGGGATACCGGCGACGGCTATCAGGTCCGGCTGGAGAACAAGCTCGGGGACTTTGGATGGAGCGACCACTTTGAACTCGACAGTGGCGGTACGATACAGGTGGCCACTCCGGAGGATTCCTCGATATGGCTTCACGGAGCAAACGGCATGGTGATTTCCTGGAGCGGCTCGAACAGCGATACGATACGCGGAGATTTGTATAAAAACGGTATACTGGTTAACGAACTGTTCACCTGGATCCAGGATACCGGTTCATTTAACCTCGTGATACCGGTACCCGCACAGTGGGGGAGCGGTGATGATTTCAAGGTCCGTCTTGAAGCGCTTGATGGGAATTACGGATGGAGTGCTCCTTTCAGACTGGAATCTGATACGACAGCGACGATTGTTTTGACAGAACCGGATTCCGCAACGGTCTGGTATCACGGGCAGGAGAGTACGTTTGTCCGGTTCCGCGGGTATACGGGCGACAGCG
>WJKA01000453.1 GCA_014729375.1 Chitinivibrionales bacterium | reverse complement strand
TATCGTCAGGAAAAAATGAAAAAGCGTCTGCGAAGCATGTATAAAATGGGTAAAACAGGAATGCTGAAAATAATAATGACATCCTCAAACACGTCTGAAATGCTTCACCGCGTGCGCTACTTTCAGGAGCTTTCCCGGTATGACCGGGTACTGCTCAATCAGATTGACAGTTCCAAAAAGGTGATAGCCGGGCATAAAAACACACTGGAGTCGCGTCTTGAGGAATTGTCTGAAGTCCGGGAGGAAAAAGCAATGGAGCAGAAGGCGCTCCTCGCCGAAAAAGAATCGCATGAAAAAGTGCTTGAAGATATCCGTTCTCAGCGGGAAGCGTATCTGGCAATGATTACGGAACTGGAAAATGCCCAGAAAAGACTTGCCGTAATTATGGAACAATTGATTGGTCGCAGAAAAGAGGCCGAAGTCGAGCTTGAGCGGGGTGTAAAAGTCGCATTCGAGAAGAGAAAAGGCAGGCTGCCCTGGCCGCTTGTCGGGGATATTGTCCGCCAGTACGGCAAAATCGTCCATCCGGTATATAAAACAGTGACAACCAATACGGGAATTGATATACGAGCGGATGAAGGCCAGGTTGTGCGAAGTGTTGCCCAGGGAAAAGTTGCGGTTATTCACTGGATCCGCGGCCTTGGCAAACTCCTGGTTATCGATCACGGTGGCGGATATTCGACAATTTATGCTCGGATGGCAACTATCACTGTAACAGAAGGCCAGGCGGTGGAGTATGGCACTGTTCTCGGCACGGTCGGCAAAGGTGGGGACATTGGAGAATCCAGGCTGCATTTTGAAATACGCAAACTCGCCGAACCGCTTGATCCACGTACATGGCTCGAATAAAACACCATGACAGAATAATGGGAGTTAATTATTTTAAATCCTGAATGCGAACACAAAAATCGATAAAATCATGGTATATTCCTTTTGATTTATATGCCTGCTCGGGTTCCTGTGGACGATTTCAACCCTCATCCCGGCCAGACCCGGGGTCCGGTCGGGTTTGTGCCTGAAACACGATGGATTCGGGCTGGAGTTTGTCTCGAACCAACCTGCTCCGTACATCGATGCGGGAATTCGGGGGTGGAGTGACGAAAACGGCCTGCCCGAGCAGCTACTTGATTTGCACTATTCAATCATATGGTTCTGAAACCGGCTTTGTGCCATAGCTTTTCTGTGCGGTTATGCCATCACTGATATTTAAAAACCTGGTAGGACAACAGCGGGTGCAGGATGTGCTGAGTGCGGCATATGCAAACGGCTCGCTTGCGCATGCATATCTTTTCAGCGGTGAGTCGGGGACCGGGAAGCTTCAGGCCGCGGTTGAGCTTGCAATGGGGGTGCTGTGCAAAAACCCGGAACAGGTCCCGTGCTATTCATGCGAATCCTGCAGAAAAGTGCTTCATTTCGCACACCCGGACTTGCATGTTGTTTTTCCTGTGTACCTTCATGGCGATATGAAAGATTCCGACGGTATCAGTGCAAAGGGATGGGAGCAGATTGCTAAAGATTCGCGCAAGCTTGTTAATTCACCGTATGCGACTCTGAATTACAAAGGTATTCCCAATATTCCGGTTGCCTGGATGCGTGATGTCAACCATGCGGTCCTCCGGGGAGCAATTGAGGGGCCGATGAGTATTATCATTATCGATTCTGTTGACATGATGAACAAGGAGTCGGCCAATACCATGCTGAAGGTGCTTGAAGAGCCGCCGGAAAATACGATATTTTTATGCCTGACCGATAAACATCATGCGGTATTACCGACGATTATTTCGCGTTGCCAGAACCTTCGGTTTGGATACGTCGGCGACGCGCAGATCAGCGATGCGCTTTCCCGGCTGAGCACGCGGGAGCTTTCCGGCGAGGAGCGTGATCAGGCAGTGCGCTATGCAATGGGTTCTGTTGGACGCACCCTGTTTCTCCTGGAGAATCCTGCAACGGAATGGACTGTGCAGGCAGCAGAATTGCTGCGGCTGTGCATGGAAGAGGACTGGCTTGCACTGGCGGACATGATTGACACGCTATCGGCACGGGAAAACTTTGGGGCGTGTGAGCAGGTGCTTATTCATTTCATTTATCAGGTGCGCGAGCTCGTACTGAAGAGAGGACCGGCTCCGGAGAAGTATATTACCAGTACGGATTTTCAATCGCTGGATACTCCGCGGGCCGATGATCTTTTCAGGAATTGCCGGCAGGCGATAGCCGCGATACGCGCTCGCGGAAATGCTTCGCTGGTCCTCGTGAATTTTATAATTGCAGTGATGGAGACTATTCATGGCAAAAAAAGACAAGCTTATTGAAGTAACGTTCAAGGGAGAGCGAAAGGCCCTTTTCAGGAACCGTCACGAGCTTGAGCTTGATAAAGAAGAGTATGTTATTGTTGAAGCCGATCGGGGAAAGGACCTTGGATGGGTTTCTCTGATCGGGGGGTTGGTACGCCTCAAACGGGGCAAAGGTGAAACAAAAAGCATTATCCGGAAAGCAACGGAAAATGATTTGAAAAGCCATGAAGACAACAAGAAAAAAGAAGTTGATGCGTTCAAGGTGTGCAAAACCAAAATTAAAGAGCACGGCCTTGAAATGAAGCTCGTTGATGTGGAAATGCAGTTTG
>WJKA01000452.1 GCA_014729375.1 Chitinivibrionales bacterium | reverse complement strand
GCCGGAAAAGTCTTTCAGGCGGCAGGCGTGGCCCTTCCGCCGGTTCTTCGAGAGGCCAAAAGTATGTCCACTACACCCGAGCCGCCTCTGTAAGTCATTGAATTATATGGCGTGTGTGTTTGTAAACTGTCGAAGATGGGTCAAAGGCCGCTCTCTGTGCGATAGCGGCCTGAATTCATAAATCCGGCTGGAAATCGGTTCGACTACTCTGCGCAATTAATGTGTATTGACCGGCAACCTGCATCATGGAAATCGGGTTTTGCTTTGCCATGCGCAAGGGCCCAGTACCAAAGGGGGCCGGCTGCATGCTCAAGGACTGTGGAACAGCCGATATGCACCGATGAAAGATTGACCGGTGATATGGTCGCATCAATTGAGAAACAGCCGGAATTTCTCTCTATGTGAACCACCGGCGCATCATTCATTTCCAATTCTTTCATCCCGGCACGATAATCCGAAAAGGTAAAACCATCCCAGTCTCCTGATGGCGAGACGTTGAACTCCCTGTATCCTCTTTCGTTTGTATCCTGAATAAAGAGCTCGAAACAGGTATGCTCCCAGAGACCGGATATTCTTTGCTGCCTGCTCGACAGGGCAGGGATTACCAGTGCGTCAATGTTGCCGTTAATCTGCAATTTAATCGAGAGAGATGCACGATTATATTTCAATAATCCGCAAATGGAATAGCCCGTGCAAGGCTCGAACGGTTTCAATGAAAAGGGGATTTTGGAAGATGAATCGGCGGTCATGTCTCGATTGTTTTGACAATTTCTTCGGGCTTTTTCACCGTCTCGAGCTCAGCGATTTTCTCGACCGAAAACCGGATGCCGCCCAGCCTGGTGGACAGAAGATTATACAGCAGCGCAATGACCGTATTGATGATTGTCCCGAAAATCGCATACAAAAGCGGCATAAAAATCAAAAATATTCCGCTGAACAGGCTGAATGGATTGAAGGGAATATTCTCGGGCATCGTGTTGCTGAAAAAATTCCCCATCGCCATAAAAAACAGGCTGAACGGAAGCATGAACAGCAGGCTGATAATGAAAAACATTACAAAAGAATAGAGCGCGACCGAGCCGAGATCGAGTTTTTTGAGTTTGTATCTATTAGTGCTCATGGTAAAGCTTTCAGGAAGTCAGAACTTGTGAAAATATCTCAATCGCCTTATCAATATCTTTCTTCTGTACAATAAGCGGCGGCATAAACCGGGCGGTATTATTTGCAGCTTTTACCAGGAGAAGGCCACTTTCTTTACATGAGGTAATTACATCTTTCGGATCGTCTTTCATCCGCACTCCCACCATGAGACCGACCCCGAGCACGGCGGTGATCGAATCGTTCTTTTTGGCAATTTTCTCGAGCTGCGCTTTCAGATATTTTCCGTTGGCGTTAACCGAGCGCAAAAAGGATTTCTGCGCCACCGTTTTCAGCACCACTGTCCCCAGCGCGCAGGCAAGCGGATTGCCGCCGAATGTTGTGCCATGGTCTCCCGGTTTGATTACCTCGGCGATTTTCTTGCTGCACACAACCGCTCCCAGCGGAAGCCCGCCGCCCAGCGGCTTTGCCAGTGTCATGATATCCGGCACAACGCCATGCTGCTCGTAATTCCACAGCGTGCCGGTCCGCCCCATACCGCACTGGACCTCATCGAAAATAAGCGCAATTTTATGCTTTGTCGCCCAGGTCCGGAGAAATTTGAGAAATGCTGTTGTCGCAGCATTGATACCGCTTTCCCCCTGAAGCGGCTCGACAATGATTCCTGCAAAATCATGTTTCCGGAGCATAGCTTTGGCATCGGCGATATCATTGAACTTCGCATAATAAAAACCTTTCATCATGGGGCCGAATCCTGCATGAAATTTTTCCTGAGCGGTCGCGCTCAACGCGCCGTAGGTCCTTCCATGAAATCCCTCATGAAAAGAAAGCACGTTATACTTTTTTTTCGACATGCCTCCCGCGCATTTGCGCGAAAATTTAATTGCCGCTTCATTTGCCTCTGTCCCGCTGTTGCAGAAAAAGACCTTTTCACCGAATGAATTAGCTATCAATTGCTTTGCCAGGTCGATCTGCGGCTGCACATGATAAAGATTGGATACATGCAGCAGCTTTGTCCCCTGGTCTTTTAAGGTCTTGATCATCTCCGGATGAGCATGCCCCAGTGCATTGACCGCAATGCCCGAACTGAAATCCAGATATTTCTTCCCCGATGCATCCCATACATACATCCCTTTTCCCTTGACCATGGGGGGGTTGGTCCGGGCGTAGGTGGGCACGAAATATTCGTTAGTGTCGGTTTTTTTCATTTTTTTCACTTCCTCAATTTACATTTTGTACTTTGAATTTTTACTTACATCCCTACACCAGTTTCTTTCCCGTACTCGACATCGAAAGCGACACGTGCATCACACCCTTTACTGCTTTTAATGCATTTGCAAGATTACTTACATCTCTGGCCCTGCCTTTTACCGCAATAATTTCCATACAGTGGTAATGGTCTAAATGAATATGCTGTGTCGAAATGATTGTCTTGCCGAAATCGTGCTGTATATCCATCAGATGGTTTACAAGCTCGCGCCTGTGGTGGTCGTATATCAGATTGATCGCGCCGGCGACCTCATTTCCGCAGCGCCATTGCTTGCGAACCAGTTCTTCACGAATAAGGTCCCGGATCGCTTCCGAGCGGTTCCTGTATTTACGCTCTTTGAGCAACCGGTCAAACTGGTCGATTAAATTTTTATCGAGCGATATGCCAAATCTGTAGAGAGACATAGGTACACACCTGTGTTGAGAGGGAGCCGGGGTGATGGAGTTCTGGAGTGTTGGAGTATTGGCGGGGAAAGTCAGAAAAATTCTGCAATCCATTACCCCACTGCTCAGTTACTCCAATTCTCCATTACTCCATTACTCCATTATTCCAATTCTTCCTTATTCATATATTGCTGTTCCTGTTGATGTTTTTATTTCCAGTTCGTTTTTCAGCGTTTCGGCGCCGTTCCAGCCGCAAATATGGATTTTTTCAACGCCCCGCGAAACGGCATCGGCTGCAGAGCGGAGCTTGGGGACCATGCCGCCGGTAATATGCTGCTCCCCGATTAAATTTTCAATTTGCTCGGTCCGTATTTCATGTTGTATCGCGTTGTTAACCATAACACCGGGAACATTGGAAATATACAACAGGTGTTCGGCTTTCAGTGCCACCGCGATTTCCGAGGCGGCCAGGTCTGCATTGACATTGTAAACGCAGCCGTCCCGTCCCCGGGAAATCGGCGATACCACCGGCACAAGGCTGTATTCGCTACAGATTGCCAGGAACTGCTGATGGACCGCGACAACGGTGCCGACAAAGCCGATATCCTGACCGTTAATTGTCATGCGCTCGGCCTCGATCAGGTTGCAGTCAAGTCCGCTTATGCCCAGCGCAGGCACTTTTTCGTTTAAAAATTCATTGACAATCCGCTTGTTGACATCACCGGAAAGCACCATCTGGACCTGTTTCAGCGTCTCTTCATCGGTAACCCGCATACCTTCAACGAACGTAAACTCCTTGTTCAGCATGTCGAGCTGGCGCTTGATATCCTTGCCGCCGCCATGGACTATTACAACAAACCATCTGCCGAGTACCTCTTTAACACTCCGGGCAAGCTCCTGCAGCAATCCCGGAGAATCGATTGTTGAGCCGCCTGTTTTTATACAGAGTGTCTTCATTATTCAGGTATACCGTTAAACACTAAAAGTAAAAAAGAAAACAGTCATAAAAATCGTTATTTCATGCATACGCTATTTCAAACCCTCGCGTTCATCAAACCCGAACATGATATTCATATTCTGCACGGCCTGTCCGGATGCACCTTTTAAAAGATTATCGATTGCACTCACCGCAATTACCGGTGCACCGTCGACACCGCCGGCAAAGCTTATATCACAATAATTCGTATAAGCAACCGCTCGTGTGCAGGGAAGATCGTTCTGGTTGCGCACCCGTACAAACGGTTCGTTTTTATAGGTTTCTTCGACAATTTTCTGGCACTGAATTGCGCTTTTATTTGTCCGCAAATATATAGTCGACAGAATGCCCCGGCTGACCGGTATGAGGTGCGGCGAAAAAATGATACGTACTCGTTGTTCCGCAGCACGGGACAACTCCTGGTCTATCTCAGCGATATGGCGATGCTTTCGCCCGGGAGAATATGCCGAAATATTTTCATTTGCTTCAAAATAATGGCTGGTTAATTTCAATGTCCGTCCCGCGCCGCTGACCCCGGACTTGGAATCTGCAATGATTGGCTGCTCGACTGCACAGTCGCTGTCTTTCAGCAGCGGAAGCAGTGGAAGCAGGATACTGGTCGGATAGCAACCCGGGTTTGCAATAATCCGGGCATGTGCGATTTCTTCACGGTAGTACTCCGGAAGTCCGAATACGGCTTTTGCCAGAAGATCTGGCGCCGGATGTTTTGTCGCATACCATTTTTCATACGCGGCAGCGTCTTTGATCCGGAAATCCGCACTGAGATCGATTACGGCAATCCCCTTTCTGATAAATGGAAGCACGTACTGTGCCGAAACTGCATGAGGGAGGCAGGAAAACAGGCAATCGATATCCCGTTCTCCGGCATCTTCAGGGGCAATAAGGATGTTTTCGCACACGCCTTTGAGTTGCGGAAAAATGTCCGTGATTTTCTTTCCCGCGTGTGAGCGTGAAGAAATAAATTCGATCGATGCGGCCCCGTGACGGCGCACCAGCCGGATACATTCCAGGCCGGTATATGATGTCGCACCCAGAATGCCGATTTTTATTGGGTTCATCTTGAATTATCCCTTTATTCAGTAATTCAGATTTGCAAGTTTGAGAAAATACAATATGCTTCCGGGAATATCACCGCGGCAACTCGCGCGTCACCACAATAGTCCGTAATCCCCCGGCATCAGTGCCGTACGAATTTTTTGCCCGAAATCGTGCCCGGTATTTTCCCGGCCGGAAATATGCTTTGGAGGTATTGCCGTTTTTAGGTGAATCGTACTCGAATATGCCGTCACCATCAAGGTCCCACTCAAAAGAAACTATGCTTCCACAGTGGCAAAAGGCTTCAGGCTCAAACAGCACACGCGTACCTGTTTGCACTGTTAAATCCGGACCGACTGTTACTTTCGGACGGTCTTCCATAACATGCAAAACCGCGCTGTCGGGAACAGACACCCGGTTGTCATTGTCCGTCACCTGAAGGAGTATCAAATAGGACTGCGACTTCAGCGGGGCCCGGATTGTCAATTCCCCCATGTCTACTACCGTGTCGGGGCAGCCGCTGCAATCAAGCGTCCAGTGCCACGCAGTAACCTCACCGCCAATATCAATGCTCGCCCAGCCGTCAAAAGTCACCATCTCCCCGGGACAACAGATTTTGCTCATACGGATTATCGCAATTGGAATGCCGCCAGATGACGACTCCTGCACCGTATCCCCGCCTTCCAAATGAAACACAGAAAAAAGCAATGTGATAATAATTGTGTGATGTATCCTTAACATAATTCACAAATATTGTATTTCGACTTATTCAAAATACAATAACTAGTTGGTAAAGTAAACAAATGCGCAATAAGTAAAAATGAGGGCATTATATCATATATATTTTAACAATGCAAGTTTTTTCTTGTTTTTCTTACGAGGCATTTGGGAGCAATTTTGCGGAATTCTTGACTCACAACCCTATATATTGTATCTTGGTACCAATCTGTTATCAATCTGTTGTGTATTTTTCCTTTAAAGTCAAAGGATTTGCTCATGGTATTACGGGGAATCTCAATCTACGGATTCAAGTCTTTTGCTGATAAGATTGAGATGGATTTCGGCGAAGGAATCACGGCAATTGTCGGGCCGAACGGGTGCGGCAAGAGTAATGTTGTCGATGCAATCAGGTGGGTTTTCGGCGAACAGAAAGCATCTGCGCTCAGGAGTTCATCGATGCAGGATGTCATATTTTCAGGCACCCAGTTCAGGCAGCCGCTTAATATGGCCGAAGTTACGCTGGTAATCGAAAATACCCGCCAGATCCTCCCGATCGATTACAAGGAAGTGGGCATTACGCGGCGGGTTTTTCGCAATGGCGAGAGCGAATACCGGATTAACAAGGTTCCGTGCCGGCTCCGTGATATCAATAACCTGTTTCTCGATACCGGCGTTGGAAGTAATTCCTATACTACTATAGAGAATCATATGATAGATGCGATTCTCAGCGACAAGGCCGATGAGCGCCGGGTGCTGTTTGAAGAGGCTGCCGGGATCGGCAAATACAAGCAGCGTCGCAAGGAGAGCCAGCGAAAGCTCGAATACACCCGTCAGGACCTTCTGAGAATCAACGATAAGGTACATGAGCGCACGCAATACGTTACCATGCTGGCGCGGCAGGTGGAGAAAGCGAAGCGATACAGGAAATATTATGATGAATTGAAAGCTCTGGAGCTTGGGTTCGGCAACCGTCATTATTCAGCGCTTTCGCAGAAACATGCAAGCGGTAAAAGCGAGCATGCCGAACTTGAAAGCGCGTACGAAACCCGGCGAGCAGAGACTGCATCGATGGAATCCCGCATTGAAGAGCTTAATTGTGCGATGGCTGAAAAAGAAAATGAGCTTCAGGAAGCAGCTCAAAAGGTTGCCGATGCAAATGAGGGTATTATCGCAACCGATAAGCACATTTCTGTAACCGAAGAGACCCTTAAACATCTCAAGGAAAATACTGAGCGATTTGATCATGAGCGGAATTCGCTTGAAGAGCAGGCGCAGCAAAAAACAAATCTTAAATTAAATATCGAAAAGAGCATTACTGAAAATGAGAGCATTCTTCAGCGCCACCAGGAAAATTTTGAATCTATTCAGCAGGAGCTTTCACACTATGATGCTACCATTGCCGAAAAAAAGCAGAATACATCAATGCTGGCGCAGCATCAGATTGATATGATGAATGCCATGGCCGAGCAGCGGAATGCAATTTCAGAAATACAGAGTGCAATACGAACCTGCCTCGATCTTCAGGAACGGGATAAAAAAGAGATTGATATTCTTTCCAGCCGCAAGGAGGAATATTCCGAACGTTTGACCGAGGTAAAGAAGCAGCTTGAGGATGCCTGTGAAGAGGATAAAAATCTGTATCAGTCACGTTCTGCGCTTGTATCGCGTATTGAAAGGGAAGACGAGCGTTACAGAAAGCTTCTGGAGCGTGAAAAACAGCTTGAGGCCCAGATCGACTCCCTGAAATCACAGTTTGATTTTCTAAAAGGTCTTGATGCACAGCTTGAGGGGTATGAAAATGGTGTGCAGGCACTTCTTAAAGAAGACATTCAGGGAAAACTGGGTACGGTCGCCGATTTAATTTCCATTTCCGATGAAAAAATTGCGGGTATAGTGGAGCGGGTGCTTTCATCCGAGATCCAGACTGTTGTTTTCCGGAGCAACGATGATCTGAAAATGGCTGTAGATTTTTTAAACAATGAACCGGTTGGGACCGCGCGCATGATGTCGCTGGAACGGGTAACCAGATCAGAACCATTACGTCCGGTATCTGAAAGCGGCTCCTGCGGCAATCTCACCACATACATCAGTACCAGTGATGAATTCCGGGGCCTGGCGGAACACCTTTTTGGCAGATTTGAAATTGTAAATGACATCAATCAGGCGCTTGAGCTTTCAGAAAGCGGTGATCAGGACCGGGTTTATATATCAAGAGACGGTGTTGTGTGTTCGGGTAACGGGATGGTTATTGCAGGATCGAGTCACAAAGAACAGACAGGCATTTTGACGAGAAAACAGCGGATTGAATCGCTTCCTAAGGAGATCGAAATCAACCAGAAAGAGTTTCAGAAGATTGTGAATGAAAAGGAGGTTTCGATAATCACCCGTGATGAAGCCAAGGTCGCGCTGACTGAAGTTAACGCCAGACTCAGTGCCGGGCAGCGAAAGCAGCAGGAATGCGAAACAAATATCAAGCATTACGAAAATGAACTGGAAAATTTAAAAGACAAACTGTACAGCCTTCAGGAGCAACTGGACAGGACCGGAGCTAGCATGCAGGAGCATGAGGATACAATTGCAAAGGCACAGGAAAAACTGGTATCGCTGGAAAACGAAAAAAATGATACCGACCTCCGGCTTCAGGCAGCAAAAGAGGGGCTTGTCGAAATGGAGGAGGGGCGGAAGGATATTACCGACCGGCTGACCAATGCCCAGTTGCGAATACAGGGAGACCGCCACAAGCAGGAACAGAATGCAATGGATTTGGCAAATCTCGCCAAAGAAATCGAGGATATCGCCGGGAAAAGGCAACAGCTTCTTGAAGAAAAGCAGCAGGCTGAACACCAGTACAATGAATTGACCTCCCAGGTACGCACACTGAAAAATGATATCCGTAGCAGGATAGAAAATCGTCAGGAATTGCAGGATGCTCATGCGAAAATCAGGGAAGAGTACAATCATATTCTGAGTCAGATCGATGAAACCCGTCGCCGGGTAAAAGAAAAGGTGCATGAAAATGAGAATCTTTACGCAAAGATCGCGGGACTCAATAATGAACTGACCCGGGCCGAGGAAAAAATGCGAAATATTCGCGAACGGGTCTTTGAATCATACAAAGTCGATCTTGAGAGTTGTGATGTTGAGATTCCTGATATTGAAGGAGAAGACAGGGACATTGAAGAAAATATAACCAGGTATAAAGATCGCCTTGGACGGTTGGTCGGACAGGTAAACATGTCCGCACCTGAGGAGTATGAAGAGAAGAATAACGAGTTGCAGGAGATGATTCAGCAGCGAGATGATCTTCAGACAGCGGTGGAGGATCTTGAGCGGGCTATTAAGAAGCTCAACAAGGAGGCACGGGCAAAGTTTGCTGCAACGTTTGAGGAGGTACAGAAAAATTTTACGCAGATGTTTACCACGCTTTTTGAGGGAGGCCAGGCGTCATTATCGCTTGAAGAGAATGTTGATCCGCTTGAGGCACGCATTCATATCAATGCCCGTCCCCCGGGAAAAAAGATGCGGGGGGTCCAACTGCTTTCCGGTGGAGAACGTGCGTTGACCGCTATTTCGCTCCTGTTTGCGCTGTATATGGTGCGCCCGTCGGCATACTGTATCCTCGACGAGCTTGATGCCCCGCTTGATGACGCCAATGTCGAACGATTTGTACGCGCGCTCCGGCATTTTACTGAAAAGACACAGTTTATCATTGTTACGCACAATAAACGTACCATGGAATCCGCCGACCTTCTGTACGGCGTCACTCAGCAGGAAAAGGGAGTTTCAACCGTTGTTTCGGTACGTCTTGAAGAAGCGTACCGTCATGCAGCGTGACAGTATTTATGAAATGTGGCGTGTGCAGAAGCAGCGATTGCAGACTTTTTTATACGCAGGGAAACGATAACCGCTTTACGTACTACCGGTGCGCCAATTGCGGTCTTGTAAATTATGACCAGTCCTGCGGGCTTGATCAGGCAAAGTATGCCGTCTCCTTCCATGATCCACGTGATCCCGCAAACCGGACAAATAGAAAACAGGCACAATCGTATAATTTTTTGAAAAAGCATGTCACCACGCGCGGAGCGCTGCTGGAGATAGGCTGCGGAAACGGCCATCTGCTGTATTGCGCGCAAAATGACGGCTGGCGGGTTGTAGGGCTGGAGTTGTCATCTGAGCTGGCCGCGTTTGTGAAAGGCGTGCTGGGGGTCTCGATAATAATTGCGGATTTTATGGATTTTGAACCGCGTAATTCCCGCGGCTATGACTGCATTGTGCTTCGCCATGTACTCGAACACCTTCCCGACCCGCTCGCTGCCATGAACAAAATTCATTACTTGCTTGCGCCGGGGGGGGTGCTGCTGTGCGAGTTTCCCAATAGTATGGCTCTTGATTTGAAAGTAAAGAGAATCCTCCACCGCTGCGGCGTGCATCAAAAAAAGTACAGAAATGACTATTGCCCAGGGCATTGCTTTGAGTTTTCAAAAAAACCATTTTGTTTTCTGCTGCAAAAAACAGGCTTCTCATTAATTGCGTGGCAAACGTATTCAATGCGCCCGTTTGCAAATTTCCTGTACAGGCATATTGCAGTCGGGAACAAAGCGCGGGCACTTGTGAAGAAAGCATGATTGTACAGCGTGCTCTTTTTTTATAAATAAACGAAGGTGTTTCGGTGATTTCGAAACTGTTTTACTCTGCTTTATAAAGCCCTGCTTCGCATTTTGAGAACAGCTTCTGCATAGAGCGCATCACTTGTTCTACTGTGTTCTTTGAGCCAGGAGAAAAGAAATTTCCGGAGCTTTGAGGGATTGAGCACTCCGTTTTCAAAATCATTTTGAAACAGCACAAACCGTTCACCGGCCTGCTCATGGTCTGCCTTGTGCTCTGCAAAACCGGGAACTTTGTACATCCGGATAAAATGCTCTTCGGATGTAAAATGAAACAGCAGATAGGCATCGAGCTCTTCAAGAAGCTTTTTTGTAAACGCGGCATCAGTAACCGACTCCGAATTGTCAATGTTGTCAAAAAGTGAATAGAGGTAGAAGTGCTGCTCGTCCATCTCCGGGATACCGAGAACATGTCTGTCGGTCTGGTGTTTCATTGTGGTGGCTACAGTTGTTTCAGGCGGGTGATTGCAGTCCTGTTCTTGCCGCCCTCATTGACATACTTCTCGTAGTATTCTTTTGCCTTGCTCTTCTTTTTCAGCGAGGAGTAATATATGTTCCCGATAAACCGCCATGCTTCAAGCATATCCTGTTCGCCGTGCTTTGCCGCCTTTTTATAATTGTCGATAGCATCGTCGAATTGTGAAGTCAATCGATATTCATGGCCCAGAGCCAGGTGATAACGGGGATTTTTTGAATCGATATCAATGGCTTTTTTCAATGCCTGAATTGATTTAAGATGATTATTCTGCTTGCCTTCAGCGCGTGCAATTGCATAGTATGCCCGATGAAAACCGGGATCAATCTCCAGCGCTGTTTTATACAGTTCTATTGCCGGGGAATAGTTCTTCTGGGCTTCATAGGCATTACCGAGATCGATGATGATTTCTACATTTTCCGGTTCGTAGCCCAGGGCTTTTCCGTAATTCTGAACAGCCAGGTTATACCGTCCGCGTTTAAGATTGACCCAGCCATAGCCAGCAAGCGCACGGGCATTATCCGGAAGCATTCGGACCGCACTTGAGAAAGCCAGTTCAGCCTCTTTCGTATCATCTCTGGCCTCGGCGATTATGCCTTTTGTGAGGAAATACCAGCCGGTACCTTTCCGGTTCGGTCGTTTTTTTATCAACTCAGATGCCAGATACAGTTTTTCCTGAGCAAGATAATTGCTGCATATCAGATAGAGCGCTTCATCATTAACCGGTTTTTTGGACCAGATTAATTCGAAAATTTCCAGCGCTTTGTCATTTTTACCGTTTTTCAACATCGATTTGCCATAAAGCAGGCGGACATCATCGTTGGCAGGATTGATATCAAGCGCTTTACGCAAGAAATCTTCAGCCTGATCGTACCTGGCCTGCTCATAGGCAATTTCTCCCAGCATGCTATAGCAGGAGTCGCACTCTTTTCTGCTGCCGGCCGCTTTTTTCAGCAGTGTTTTTGCCGAATCGACCTGTCCGGCGTATTTCATCAGCATGCCGGCCCAGTAGAGGATTTCCGGGTCGCGGCTGTTGAGCAGATATGCCTGCCGAATGCTCTTCAGCGCTTCATCACGTTTCCCGGTTGCATACGCTGATTGGCCGAGGCGGAGAAAATAGCGGCTCTTGACCGGGTCGTTTTTTGTTGCACGACGAAAATGAGTATATGCCGATGAGGCGTTTCCCTGGAAATAGAGTGCTTCGCCGTACATAAAGTGTGTGCGGGCATTTCCGGGTTGAAGCGTGACCGCCTGTTTGAGATAGGGGGCTGCCTCTGCGTACTCATTCCGGTCGAAATAATATTCGCCGAGGCTGAATTGAATATCAAAGTTTCGCGGATCAATTTTTACCGCTTTTTTCAGATATGACAACCGTTTTTTATCGTTGTTTTTTTTCTTGTACACAGCGGCAATTGCGGTGAGTGATTTTATATCGGATGGTTTCAGTTTTACGGCTGTTTCAAGTATTGAAAGAGCATCGCCGGGTTTATCAAGAGAAAGCAGAACAAGTCCCAGTTCCTTATGAAGCGCATGGCTTCCGGGGGCTTTCCTAATCAGCTTTTTCAGAACAGCCGCGAGGTCATTTTGTTTTTTCAGAAAACGATAGCACCGGGCAAGTTTTTCAAGGATTTTTTTGTCGGCGGGATTAATGGTGTGCGCCCGCTGGAGTGCATCCGCGGCGCTGGCGTAATCACCGGCCGCAAGGTATGCATCGCCCAGCATGGAATGGCACGAAAAATTTTTCGGCAGCATTACCGAAGCCCGGCTTAACGGCGATATCGCATCCGCAAACTGTTTTGTATCGAAGTACAGTTT
>WJKA01000451.1 GCA_014729375.1 Chitinivibrionales bacterium | reverse complement strand
GTTTTTCGTAGAGACGGGCCAGTTTATGCGAATAGTCCTGAAGCGCCCCTGCTGAATGGAGCTCATATTTTTTAAAAACTGCAGGCTCCACAGTCGAAAGTCTGATTTTATTCTCGTGGAACATTGCGAACTGGTCTGCGCAATAGATTATTGCCGTTATTTCTTTGAACTCTTCAGGAGCGATCAGCGGTTGTGCCACAAACTCTATTGTGGTGCATATTTCTTCGGGAAAATTCCATTTTCGCAGGATATGTGCGCCTATCTTGAAATGCGTACTGCCGATACTGAGTTGTTCTGCAGCATCACCGTGTATTCCCTTACGCGTGCAGAATGCCTGGATTTTTTTTGCCAGAAACGGATTAACACTCCGGACAATAATCTCTCCTATATCGTGGAGTATCGCACCGATATAAATGTCATCGATAAGTTTTTTTTGCCCGAAGTCTCCAGCAATCGTGTATGCATAATATGCGCATCGTGAAGCATGTTTCCAGAGTTCTTCCTGTTTGCCGTATCGTTGTTCCAGCAGCCGTGTCGCGCCGAAAGAGAGGACCAGATTGCGAAGACCCCTGATCCCGACCAGGGACACTGCATTCTGGATGGTTTTTACTTTCTGCGGCAGAAAGTACTGTGCGGAATTGATCACGCGCAGAAGTTCGGTGGTGAGGACAGGGTCTTTTTCGATCACCGAGGCAACCTTTGAGAGCGGGGTACTGGGTTGCGAAATCATTTTCTCGAGCCGCATGATATTTTCGGGGTACACGGGAAGGGTTTTGATTTCCTGCGCGATTTTTTCCGAAAGCGGTTCGGCCAGCCGTTCGGGAAGCGTGTTGAGAGCAATGTTTACCTTTGCAACTGTACGCATGGCTTTGCGATCGACATAAAAAACATACGGCTTTACATCAGAAGGATTATTTGCAATTTTCCGCAAAATCATGATAATCATTGCTGTACCAAGCCCTGCACTTTCTGTATTGTCCTGAAGTGTCCCCATTGCTTCGCCGATTGTGCGGATATGCTCGACGGTATTCAGGCGGGTACAAATTTTTTCGGTTTCCTCTTTGTTCGGAATACCCGTATTCATGACTTTGAGGATAAAGTACTCATTATCTGCACCAATTTCGACATCAGTATGAAAACCGAGAGGTTCAAGTTCCGGCGCACGCTCGGGTTCTTCATCCCAGCACTCCTCTGCAAAATGTTTCATGCCCTTTGCGTATTCTTTCGGATTGTCGATATCCAGATTGCGTTTTTTGAAATAGAGACGTTTGAGAATTGCCCGGTAGGCATTGTCGACAAGTTCCTGAACAATATAGTGTGTTTTGGAGGCTACAAAATCTTTTTCAAGCTCATTCAGCGCTGTAGTCAGGACGGAATTGAGGAACAGCTTGTCATCCTCGGTAACCCGGTAAAAGCGGTACGTAAGCGGTGTGTGTGACCTGACAGACTTCCGTATGTGCGATTCGTTAATTTCCATCGGGTATCACGCTACGGTCTTGCGATATTCTTTTCGAGCGGCAACCAGTTTATCGGGTGACAATCCCATTCCGGCAATCGATTCGGCAGGAAGGACAGTAGCAAGCATCATATCGGAAATCTCATCAAAGGTGCAAAAATGAGCAAGGAAAATATATCCCGGTTCCCGGTGTATTCCGCCTTCAAGCGGCGTATGATGATTTTGTATTGTTTCCTGAAGCAGTGGTGACAGGCCCCACTTCTGGCAGATATGGGCACCGGCCGTGCAGTGATTCATCCCCGCAATATCTTCTTCAGTTTCAATCACCGCCAGGAGGGATTCGTATGATGTCCCGGCAAGCTCGAAAACGCCTTTATCCTGCGCTATCAAAATAACCAGCCGTCCGATATCGTGCAACAGGCCAGCGGTCGATATAAAATCCTGCACTTTTCTGCTGTTCCGTGCTTTCTTTGCTACTATGGTCGCGGCTTTTGAAATCTTCCGGGAATGCTCAAAATAGGCATTGATGTTTGATAGTGAGGCAAATTTCTGCCTGATAACATTTTCAGAAAACGTGAGTGTAACGAAATTAATCAGGGGCTCGACACCGAAAATCCGCAAAGCTTCATCAATAGTATCCACCGAATGGTTCACCCCGAAATATGCAGAGTTTACAAGATGCAGCAGATCGGCACAGAGCGGAGGATCTTTTTTCAGCACCGGCGCGATATGCGAAAACCGTACATTCGGATTTGCGGCTGTTTTTCGAAGCTCCCGGATCGTATCGGGGAGCGGCGGAAGCCGGTCGATCAGATCAGTAACCTTCCGGGAAAGAACTTTTTTTTGTTCCTGTGATGCCATACTGCGTACAAGATAATGCGCCGGTGCATGTAAGCAATGATTAATCTGCAATAGATACAGTGTGAACGTTCAGGATAATTGTATAATGAAAACGGATGTTTGTCTACCTGCTATATTCATGCCGATAAATCGGTATGGAAAAAGAATTCTTCCCGGAGAGGAAGTGCAGAAAGAACGGATTTCCTGCTCGACAATGTCGCCGCCACTCTCTTAATCATCACAACATCCCCGCACCACAAACCCGACCGGTTTTTTTTCGAATTGAGGGTTTGCCGGATTCAATTTATAGAGATCCCTCTGAATATTCACCTCGCCAAGCGCAGGATTTAAGAACGGATACAGTCCATTGTCGCTGCAGTCAAAGGGAGGGACAAACAGTAATCCGTTTGCATAGTCGAATATTCCGGGATCATCAATGGGAATACCGTATTCATCGGTGAGCCCAAGAATGGCGGAAATCCTTGTGCCCTTATAAAAAGGTATTGTATCGCCGCGGCCGGTTATTGAACAAACTTCAATCCGCATACCGCTGTAACATCGGGGAATGCGATACACATTTTTCCACATCAGTTTGAAACTATTACCGGTCGTATCGACGGATCTGGTTTCATCCTTTAAAAGCCACAAAGACTTCAGTATCGAAAATTTGCCTCTCACCAGGCTGTCGAGCAGGGTAGTGTCGCCCTTTGCGGGTATGAGGGTGCTGTTTTCGGTTTCCATGAATATGCCGATAATATCCGTTTCATATACAGACAAAGTATCGAACCAGATCCAGCCTTCGGACCAGTCAACGTAATAGGCGCCCGGATCGAGTTTTTTGTAGATTATATCACGTGGAGAATTCTTTACATAGCAGTATTGCTCCATTTCGGTTGAATCACTAGGCTTGACTGCCCTGCTCAGTGCTGTTTTCCACACCTGGAAATTATCAGCGCGTATTTTCGGCACGGCAATATCTGAGGGGCTTTCCGGGCAGTATGTGCGGATAAAGGCGCGCTTATACAGAGAATCAAGGAAAAAGAACCTGTCTTTTACAAAATCTTTGTCCCTCGCAATCCAGTTGCATTTCAACGTCGAATCTTCAATGACGCCAGAGGGGCCGGATGAACCGTTCGGGCTATAGGCAACGACGGCAATACAGAAAAGCAAGGATAGCTGTTTTGAAAACATTGCATGTTCCTCTGCGGAGGACGGGTTTTCCACACAGTATGTAATTTAATACATGGTAATGTATACCACTGGGTTTTGCCCGTTTTTCGGGGCCCGAATATAATAAACGCCTGTGGTGAGGCTTTTGTTTCGGATTATTCCTGAAAGTATCCCGTATTCCTCCAATTTGACAGTGTGAACCAGTCTGCCGCTAAGGTTGTAAATCCTTGCATTGCTGCCGTATCGCTCTACGCCGTTTATCCCGGCTGGACAACCCCTGTCCGTTCCGGCAGTTTATTCGGATTTGCACCGGCATCGATCATCACTGCCTGGACAGTTGTTTCGGCTGATAATCCACAAATCCCGGAGTTATTCCAAGCTGTCCTGATGGCGTCTTATCGATAAAGAGTGCAAAAACATCACTGTGTAAACTCGAACAGGGTGAGCACATAAAGTCATTATCGACAAATTCAATAAGAAAATAGATGCCCTGCTGCAATGAGTGTTTTGTCGGCATCAGATATTGCCCGAAACCCGACATTTACAATACGTTTGCAAAGTAAAAGCGGCGTTTATATTAACAGTGTCGCAATAACCGATCCTTTATTTCCGGACACTATTACAACTGGTACAAGGGGCAGCTACTCATATGCCCATTCATTTCCTGCTGAAGCGCTGCTTTTGCCATAAAAGTTTTGCAATTTTTTCGATAAAATTGACACCCGGAGATTTTTTATGGGGTGATTTATATTTTTTCACAAAGCAACACGGCGTTACGATTAAGTCCGGTCTTCTCAGCTCTCCCCCATCCGCGCCATCAAATCGGCAAGGGTGATCAGATCGAGTAAATTATGCTTGAGAATTTCCACGATTTGCCATGCGTTTTTTGAGTGGACATACGAATGATAGGCATCGGGAATTTCGCTTCCGGGGATGTCGCCCTGCCGCATGCGGTTGCAGACATGGCGTTCGAGGGTCTGGAGTTTGCAGTCGGGAAGTTCGTGTTTCCAGATCCGGCGGCTTTCATGGAGCAGATCGAAATGAAACGGTTCAAGATCAAACCTGACACCGGTTGCTGCAGCCCGCGTGCGGATATAGGGGAAATCAAAGCTTTTCCCGTTAAATGTCACCAGGATTTTTCGCAAACGACACTCATCGATAAACATCCTGATCACCGCAGCTTCTTCACTGTAATTCCGTGCAAAAAACTGTTTCACTTCAAAACCGGTGTCATTCCAGATCATAATACCGATTAAAAACAGCGGTGAATTGCTCAATCCGGTGGTTTCGATATCCATAAAAACGAAATCATCCGGAGAAATTTTATCATTGTCAACAAGAGCAGTCATTTTCTTTTTCAGGCAGGACCCTTTTTCCGTCAACCGCATCGAAAATGACCTGCTTACTGCTTCCGCCTGTTCGATTTCATCAATAACAGTCGAAATATAATACGCGGTCGCTTCGCCATCGATTGCAACCTCGGCCCCGTCAACAGCATCTTCAAGATTCACGCTCCACGCGGGAAAAACAGGCGTATCCGGTGTTTGTGTATGTTTCCGCCTGATTGTACGGTGGTAGACAATTGGAGAATGATTCCGGCTTTTTTTCGATACGTTTTGAGCCTGGCCCATCTCTTTTTGATTCCTTTTTTTTCTCACTGCTCTGTTGAGTTCCTCAAGTGCGGGCGGACGTTCACGCTGCTTCGGTGGACCGTCGCCATCCGAACGCGCGCTGCTCGTGAATTTCCGATCGAGCGCATCAAGTTTCGAACGAAGATATGATATGTCCTTTTTCCTGTTATGCATACGATGAACTAAAAATAGCTCATGGAACGCATTGCCGCACCCGCTGCGCGATCCCATTGATATATGTGCTTTGGCATTCAAAAAAAACACACAGAAATCCGTTCCCTGAGTTGCGGGTTAATGCACAGGATTAAATATGGTCCCGGACCGTGTTTTTTTTCGTTCTTTTACCTTCTGTCGCATGGAGTATATTAGATGAGTGCATACCATGCAATACGCCATTGAATTCAATTCCGCATCGGTTATTGACGGCCCGACCGTTTTACTGAAAAACATTACGTTTTCCGTACCGCACGGCGGTAAAGCACTCATAACCGGGCCCACCGGATCGGGAAAGTCCAGTGTGCTGCTTGCGCTCATGGGAGCGTATCCTGTTGTAAATGGAACGGTGTATTACGACGGCACTCCGGTTACCAGTGAAACAGTATCCATTCTACGCAAAAGTATCGGCTATATCGCGCAGGAGCCGGTTCTTGGTGAGGGCACGGTCCGTGAGGGGCTTCTCATGCCCTTTACATTCAGGGCAAACCGCTCACGCGCGCCTTCAGAAACAGCCATTCACGATGCATTCGACAGGCTCCAGCTCCCCCGCGCACTGCTCGACCGTGATATTTCACTCGTTTCAGGCGGCGAAAAGCAGCGTATCGCCATTGCCCGCACGCTCCTTCTGGGAAAAAACGTATTTGTTGTCGATGAAATCACGTCCGCGCTGGATGAAGCCAGTAACAGTGTCGTGCTCGATCTTTTCACGCAGTCCCGCGCCACGGTCCTTGCAGTATCGCACCACCCCCGATGGTCCGAGCGTTTTGACATGCGCATAAAAATGGAACGGGGCGCTGTCACAACCGTTACGGACAGCAGAAAGGACGGCAATGAACAATACGCTTGATATCGGCCTGCCGGGACTTCTGGCAATGTATGTCATGCTGCTTGCACCGCTGGCAATCATGGCGTTCTTTATCCGCGGTCTGGTGAAAAAAACCGTGGTGTCGATTGTCCGGATGTCTGTCCAGCTTACCCTGGTGGGCATCTACCTCCGGTATATTTTCGAATTCAACAATGCGTATGTCAATATTGCCTGGGTGCTGGTCATGATCGTTGTGGCATCGGTAAATGTTCTGGGCACTGGCGGCCTGAACAGAAAACTGCTGCTCTCCCGGACTGTTCTCGGTATCGGGCTGAGCACGCTTATTGTGCTGTCTGTGTTTATTCTCGCGGGCGTGCGTCCGGAACCGCTGTACGATGCCCGGTATATGATACCGCTCGGTGGGATGGTGCTCGGCAACTGCATGCGCGGCAATGTCATCAGCCTCGAGCGTTTTTTCTCCGGAATCCGCGATAACCGGAAAGAATACATGAGCAGCCTGTTCATGGGCGCGACAATTCGTGAAGCATGCCGCCCGTGGCTGCGCAAAGCACTGTCCTCCGCGCTGACCCCAACGGTCAGCACCATGGCCACCATGGGCATTGTCTCGCTCCCGGGAATGATGACCGGACAGATTCTTGGCGGAAGCAACCCGCTGACTGCAATCAAATACCAGATCGCAATCATGATCGCCATTTTCGTTGCCGTTTCCCTGGGTGCGTGGCTCAATCTCAATCTATGCATGCGAAGCGGCTTTGACGAGCGGGGCATGCTGCGCAGGGATATTCTGCGGTAACATTTTTGCCTACTGCACGCTTTTTACCCGCTATCGTGCCCTGATTTTCCGTTCCTGTATCCAGCAATACAGCACCGGTGTAAGAAAAATCGTAATAATCTGCAGCACCATGCCCCCGAAGGAGGGGATTGCCATCGGGACCATGACATCCGCGCCCCGGCCGGTTGAGGTCAATATCGGCAGCAGGGCAAGGATCGTGGTTGCAGAGGTCATCAGGGCCGGCCGCACTCGTCGTGAGGCTGCTGCAATGGCTGTTTTGCGGATTTCCTGCAATGATGCAGGCTTTTCTGATGCAAACCGCTGGTCAAGGAACGTGCAGATCACCACACCATTGTCGGATGCAATCCCGAACAGTGCAAGAAATCCCACCCAGATAGCCACGCTGAGATTTATCGGGTGAATTTGAAAGAGCCGTCGCAGTTCTTCGCCGATAAAGGGCAAATTCATAAACCAGTCCTGTCCGTAGAGCCAGATCAGAATAAATCCACCCGACCATGCGACCAGGATACCGGCAAAGACCAGCAGCGCAGTGGGGACTTTCCTGAACTGAAGATACAGAATAAGAAAAATGAGAAAGAGCGCAAGCGGCAGGATCACTGCCAGTCGTTTTTCCGACCGGACCTGGTTTTCATAGGTTCCGGCAAAAACATAACTCACCCCGTCAGGCACAACAAGCTCTCCGGAGTCTATTTTTGTTTGTAAATAATGTCGTGCATTTTGTACAACATCGACCTCAGCATTGCCCTTCATTTTGTCAAAAAGCACGTAGCCGGTCGGGAAAGTATTCTCGCTTTTAATAACCTGCGGTCCGCGTCGATAGCCAATAGCAGCCATCTGCCCCAGGGGGACCCGGGCTCCTCCGCTGGTTGCGACCAGAATCCGTTTGATATCGTCGAATCCGCGGCCCAGACCGCGCAATTCACGCGGGTACCGCACTCTGACTGCGTACCGCTCCCGGCCTTCAACCGTAACAGTCTGCGCCTTTCCCCCGAGCGCGACTTCGATCACTGTCTGCACTGCCTGGATTGATACGCCATAGCGCGCGATTGCATCCCGGTCGATTACAATTTCCAGATACGGTTTTCCGACAATCCTGTCGGCAAACACGGCCGACGCTTTCACACTTGGAACTTTTTTGAGAAGCTGCTCGAGTTTCATGCCGAATTGCTCGATTGTCTGCAGGTCCGGCCCGCGAACCTTGATACCCATTGGTGCTCGCATACCGCTCTGGAGCATGACAAGCCTGGCCGCGATCGGCTGCAATCTCGGTGCAGCGGTCACGCCGGGGACTTGTGCTTTTGTTACTATCTCATCCCAGATATCATCCGCCCCATGAATGTGATCGCGCCATTGACGAAAAGGACGGCCGCGCGGATCGGGTATCAGGTCTCCTTCCTGGTCGCGCATGAATTCCCTGTTTGCGCGGTCATATTGAAATCGTAACCGTTTCCCGTTCTCATCAGTGATATACTCCGATTTGACCGTAATAATGGTCTCAATCATCGATACCGGCGCGGGATCGAGCGGGCTTTCAGCTCGCCCGAGTTTGCCGACAGCGCTTTCAACCTCGGGAATTGCAGCGATTGCCATGTCCTGCTTGCGGAGGATATCGCGGACTTCACCTATTGACGCATGCGTCATTGTCGTCGGCATGTACAGATAAGAACCTTCATCCAGCGACGGCATAAACTCCCTGCCCAGACCGGGAAATGCATGCGATACGGCTGTCAACGGCGGAAAGGAATAGGCACCAGTGGGAATGAAAAAGAATACTGTCCGGAACCCCAGCCAGACAACCAGGCCGAATAGCGGCAACGCACTCACCGGTACCAGAAAGTGTGCTTTATGATCGAGAAAGCGGGCAAGTATCCGCGGATAAAGCCTGATAATAAATC
Source organism: Chitinivibrionales bacterium (assembly GCA_014729375.1). Classification (GTDB taxonomy): domain Bacteria; phylum Fibrobacterota; class Chitinivibrionia; order Chitinivibrionales; family WJKA01; genus WJKA01. Next base: position 402 of record WJKA01000451.1, on the reverse strand, counting down.
TGAACAGCAGCATCAATCCCCCGATACAGGCACCCACAAACAGCAGATTGAGAAAAAACGGGTTCTGTGCACCAAGCGGATACCAGTTCCCGGTCAGCAGCAACCCGACCGCCAGGACAATCAAACCATTGAGCAGCAGGGGAATTTTCTCTTTCCACTGATGCGGCATTCGCCTGACAAGAGGAAGTGAAGGCAGAATACCGTTTCGCCTTCCCGCATTGGTCCGGCCATATACGATATGCAATACCAACGGCAGCACGGTCAGGGTCAGCATAATCGATGCAATGAGTGCAAAAGTTTTTGTAAATGCAAGTGGCTTGAAAAGCTTTCCCTCCGCAGCTTGCATGGCAAAAACGGGAATAAAACTAATGACTGTGGTCAACACTGCCGTGAGGATCGCCC
>WJKA01000450.1 GCA_014729375.1 Chitinivibrionales bacterium | reverse complement strand
GGTTCAGGAATACCACCATGCGAATCGCATGCCAGCAAAATCCTGGTTGCTGCTTTGCATACGCGGCACTGTTTTTTGCAGAAGTGATAATGTGATTCCCGGAATTGCAATAAACGGTTTTTTCTTTGTCCGTTCAGTCTGGTGGCCGGCAAGGGAGGCGCACAAAAATACGGAGCGTTTGTTTCTGGCACATCAGTTGCAGCAATGGTTTTACTGCGGCAATAATAATTTTCCATCAAAGCATCTTAAGGAGGTTATCATGGGTTGCAGAAATTTCGCAGGAGAGAGGTATGAATGGTTTGTATGTGCCGTCGCGTTTCTGCTTGTACCCGCGGTAGTACAGTTTGGATGCGGGGAAGCAGTTGAAGAAGAAGAGGAGACCGCGGCAGAGATTTCTGTACGCCCTTCAGATGCCATGATTGCCGATGCAGTACGCCGTCAACTTGAGGCATCCGGGCAGGTAGCGGCACATCTTATTACTGCGGAAGTCGATTCGGGAATAGTAACCTTGAGCGGAAGTATTGACAATATTCTTTCACGGGATTATGCCGTCAAGGCAGTACAAAGCATGCGTGGAGTTCGCGGTGTGGTCAATGATATGCGCGTTGTGCCTGTTCAGCGACGGGACATTGATATCAGGCGCAATGTTCTCAGGGCGCTGTCTGACAATCCCGCTACCGGGGTGCTTTCAATTGATGTACAGGTTGATGGCGGCGAGGTCATACTTGAAGGTCAAGTTGACAGTTGGGGTGAAAAGGAGATGTGTGAGAAAGTGGCGAAAGGCGTATCCGGCGTTCGAGAAATCGAGAATGAGCTTGCAATCGTTTATGAGGAGTTGAGACCGGATAATGAAATCAAGGCCGAAATCGAGCACCGCCTGGCATTCGATCCTTATATAAATGCGCAATCTGTCAATGTTAAGGTGAAAGCGGGAACCGTTTATCTGAGCGGTCTGGTTACGACCGCCGCGGACAGGGCGAATGCGATACGGAAGTCGAAAACCGCAGGTGTTGACACGGTTATCTCCGACAGCCTTCTGGCAACAGGATACATGCCGGACAGTATCCAGCGAACGAGTACCAATCTTGTGCGCACCGATATTGAGATTGAAGCTGCAATAAAAGATGTCATTCGACAGGATGAGCGGATCAGCGATACCGGTATTTCGGTTGTGGTTGACGACTGGACAGCAGTTCTTGGCGGGATTGTGTCCAATTTGCAGGAAAAACGTGCTGCGGAGGAGGATGCCCGGAATACTGCCGGGATTATTGATGTTGACAATAATATAATGGTTCTTGCGCCGGAAACGGTTACCGATGCAGCCATTTCGGGGCAGGCGCGGAAGCATTTGAAATGGGACCCTTTTGTCGAACATAACGAAATAACTATGCAGGTTGTAAATCGGAAGGTCTTCCTTTACGGAATGGTTGACAGCTATTTTGAACGCCAGCATGCCGAAGATATCGTTTCAGGGGTTCAGGGGGTCGCGGCTGTGCAGAATTCTCTGATTGTACCGGACACATGGGCATGGAAAAGCGACCGGTTTGTTAAAGACCTTCTCGAGCGCGAGTTTCGGTGGAATGTATATCTGGACCCTCAGGACATTGCGGCGAATGTTGATGATGGCGTTGTTGTGTTGAATGGGAAAGTGGATGGTGCCGGGGAACTGGCCATGGCGGTCGAAGAAGCGTTTGATGCCGGCGCAAAACGGGTAAAAAGCTATCTTGAAGTGAGTGGTGAAGAGCAGGAACTGTATGCTGAATATTCTTACCGGGACATCTATCGCTGGTGGCGGTAGCAGGGGGCCGGTTGTCGGGTTCGTCAACCGGGATCATCAATCCCGGCTATCGTGAAACAATAGTGTGTCCTCTGTGTCGCACATAGACCTGCGCGAACTCGCCGCCGAGGAGAAATATCTGGATTGAGATAAAAATCCAGACGAGCAGTACCACCAGCGATCCTGCAGCGCCGTATGCAGAGCCGATTCCGCTGTGTCCGAGATACAATCCGATAATGGATTTGGCAACATTAAAGAGAAACGATGCGATGAGTGCTGCCGGCCATACGTCACGCCATTTGACAGCGGCGTCGGGAACAAATTTATACAACAGGGCAAAGAGTGCCGCAAGAAGTGAAAAAGAAAATAATATGTCAAGTATTTTCCAGAAGAAAAGCCAGGAGCCGACGACCGGTTGGAGTTCCCGGGCTGCTGCGGCCAGTACGGTATTGCTTATCAGGGACAGGATCATGAGGAATCCCGCTGCAAGAGCAAGGGCAAACGCGACCAGGCGTCCTTTGATAAATCGCACCACAAATGCGCCCGAAGGTGTTGGTACTTTCCATATTTCATTCAAAGCATGGCGCATTTGAAAGAAAAAAGTTGTTGCACCGATAAAGAGCGCAACAAAACCCGCGAGTGCGGCGGGAATGCTTTTGCTTTTCGGACTGATATCGATTACTATCCGTTCCAGTGCCCGTGTGGCACGCTCTCCGGCAAGCGTACGGACCTGCTCGATGATTTCATTTTCGGCATTTGAATACCCGAATGCAATACCGGCAAGAGCAACCATAATTATAAGCAAAGGTGCGAGCGAAAAGAGCATGTAGAATGCCAGCGCTGCCGAAAGAAGCCATCCCTTATCCTGCTGCCATTCGGTCAGAATCTCCCTGCCAAATTCCCGTAGTGTGCGCATTTCTTTTGTTAAAAAGCCCATGAGATCATCCGGCCGGAGGTGTTCAGCGGTTTTTTGCCGCATCGGCCGCGCGTGTCGCTCCCTCTTCAACACTGATAATATCGGCTATGTCAGCGCCCCTGGATTCAACTTCCTTTTCAATATCAACCCTGGATTGCCGCATCAAACCCTTGATAAGAACAATCGGCGTGTGCACGGTGCTTTCATTGTGCTGAAGCTCTTTGATAATATTGAACTTTTCAGTATCCATTGCCATAATAGCGTCAATGTAAATCAAGTCGGGATCGGATTCCACGGCAATTTCATATCCCCGACGGGCAGTATGCGCAATCAGCGTGTTATATCCCCTGCTCTGGAGCTGAACCGCGTATTGCTCGCATAATACTTTGTCTTCGTTGATTATCAGCACAAGCTTGTTTTTCATTGCAGCCTCCTCTGGTTATTCGTTACGATTACGTGGTTGATACTTTTTTTAGCGAAAAGCATGCCAGAGAATGCAGGCACTCTCGAACAATGTCCTGTTTTTTTTCAAAAATGACAAAATGATTTTCGTTTCCGGGAAAACAGCGCAGGAATTGTGGCGCTATATGCTCAGGTGCTGTGCGGGCATTGCCCGTGGCATTGTACTTGCTTTCAGTAATTAGTGAAAATGAACCAGACCATTGTATACCCGGAGATACATTTATTTATGCTCGCCAAATTTTTTCCATGGAAATTTTTTCTCAAGCGTGTTTCAAAGGCACACGGTTTTATCGATCCGTTTGCTCTGCTTACACGCTTTAACAGGTTTTCTCAGCCGGCGGAAATGGTTGCCCCCACCGAGCTTTTGCGGGCCGGCGCGGTCATGCATGCCCGGGGCTTGCTCAACAGCCAGGCAATTCAGCATAATCTCGACTGGGTATGGCCCTACTGGGTATGCCGTCAGTTTGATCCGGAAAGTAAATCATTTGTTCCCCGGGCATTTGCCATCGCCCATATTAATCTTACCCATCGGAACTGGACAGCCACCGGCGCGCCGGGCATGAAAAAATTACCAGTTGTCGATCCGCGGGGTCTGGTGACGCCTGTTTTTGACGGCTGGTCGGTTGATTGCTGGATATGCGACCCTGATATGGAAAACTGCATTCCCGCACATCTCGAAACTGTCAAGCAGGAAATACGCAACAGTCATTCACTGCAGGTGGTTACCTCGTGTTCGACGGAAAATCATCAGTTGAACCTGCGTGCTGAAGCACATGCTTCGGGAGGATTGCCGGTATGCATTATTCATGCCCGGGGGCAAACAGGATCATCCCGGGCGCGGCTGATCGTTTCACTCCGCCCGTATAACCCCGAAGGCATAAGTCTGCTCGAATCAATCCAGCCGCTGAACGGGGTCAATGGATGGCTTGTGAACAACAAATATCAGGTCCAGCTCAGCGATACTCCGGAACAGATGCGATACTCCACGTATCGGCAGGGTGATGTTTTTCACCGGATATTTTCCGGGGAAGGCGACCGGATGCGGAAAGCGCAGTGTGATATCGGCATGGCAACGGCTGCCGCGGAATTCAGGCTTGAGAAAGACCGGGAACGTGAGATTTCTGTTACCATTCCATTGCAGCATCGCAAGGAAACAACGCCGGTTTCCATTGATTCAGGCAGTTCCGGTGAGCGCGATGTGTGGCGTCAAAGCATGAATACGGTATGCCGTTTCAGCGTTCCCGACGAGCACTACGGGTTTCTTTACAAAAACGCATTGCACACCATGCTGCTTCATGCGCCGGATGATATTCTTGCCGGGCCGTACACCTATAACCGGTTCTGGTTCCGCGACGCGGTACTGGTTGCGCACGCAATGCTGGTATCCGGTCTTCACGGCACCGCGCAAACTGCGATAAACCGTTTTCCCGGCCGCCAGAATGCACTTGGATATTTTGTATCACAGGAAGGGGAGTGGGACGCCAACGGGCAGGTGCTGTGGATTTATGATCTTACTGCGCGGATAAGCGGCGAGGCGCCCGGCACAAAATCACTACGGAATATTATTCGTGCCGCCGACTGGATCTGCCGCAAGCGGATTTCCGAAAATAAAGACACCCCTCATGCGGGACTGCTTCCGGCGGGGTTCAGCGCCGAGCATTTCGGTCCGAACGATTATTACTACTGGGATGATTTCTGGGGCATAGCCGGTTTGCGGAGTGCCGCCCGGTTGCTGGAGTCGAGTGATCCGGCGCGCGCGCGTAAATATGCACAGGCGGCGCGGGAGCTTTTTGAAGCTACGGGCCGGAGCCTGGCCGCAGTCGCCCGTCGAACAGATTCTTCTGTTATGCCGGTTTCTCCCAACCGGCGTCCTGACAGCGCTGCTGTCGGTTCCCTCGCTGCAAGCTATCCTTTGCAGCTTTTTGCTCCCCGAGACAGCCGGCTGTACGAAACCGCAGAATTTCTTTTTGATAACTGTACAAT
>WJKA01000449.1 GCA_014729375.1 Chitinivibrionales bacterium | reverse complement strand
GAAAAGAGCGGAACACTCCACGGCTCCACGCCGGCAAGGGCCACCCCCGCCGCCCTGATACGCTCTTCAGAAAAAGAATCCTGCACAAGCACAGAGCAATCGATATGCTCCACAGCATATTCCTCGATATTCCCAATCGGCTCACCGCCGATTACAGCTACGGTTCCGGGAAAATGTGTTTCCGGATACTGCGACTCAAAATACCGTTTCAGCCGCATCAGATGAAATGAAACTGTCGTTTCTTTGTTCGGAGAAATAGAAAAAACCGCAAAAAGATTGCCCTCGTTGACAATGCCGATTTCAAGCGCCCGCCTGCCGCGGAACAAAGAAATGAATGACCGCTTTGTGAACGTATCGCAATTCAGCGGGATAGTTGACAAAAATGCATTATCAGGAACCGTGGCGATACAGTTGTTTCCGAGCGCCTGCGTGTGCATTTCATGCGGGACAGGCTGCGTGCACGGAACAAAATCCCGCTCTTCTTCCACTTTAATCAGGTCTCTGCATTCAAATTTCGAATTCGAAGGCATCCAGTGGGAAGGCACCCCCAGTGTAACGCCTTTGTAAAGCAACATATTGTTCCTGAGGCGATTTTCGCAGTCCCACGATTGAAATGCGGTACAGCGCCAGCCCCCTTCCACCCTGGAAAGGGAACAAAAAAGGTAATTCCCACGCTCTCCCGGTATTATGCCATGAACGGTTTGCATTCCGTCTCTCTTCCCTGATTTCCAGCCATGTTACTCATCGTCAGTATAATTTCCATCATCTTCAAACTCTTCCGGCCCTGGTTGAACCGGTGGCTTTTCCGGTGCCGGTTTCCGACGAAAAAACGGCAATTTCCTGAACCATGAAGTCGTATCGGATTCTGCCTCACGTGTCGTTGTTGTGTCCCGTGCTTCTTCTTTTCCGTCGTCTTCATCATCAATTTCCAGAGTATCACTGTCGGCAGGCCCGACAATTTCTTCGTCTTCAACCGATATTACAAAGCTGCTGTCTCCAGTCCCTTGCGGCACCATCGTGCGTCCTGCTCTGGCTTTTTCAAGCGACTCTCTGAAACTCTCTTCCATGAAAAGCCGTCTGCTTTTGCGCTCTTTTTCGAAATTACGCAACTCTTCATCGAGATTGACACCGCTATGCTGCGGAATAATATGCGGAGTAATGTAGATAACAAGATTTGTCTGGGTATTTATTTTCTTATTACTTCGAAAGATAAAGCCGATAATCGGAATATCGCCCAAAAAGGGCACTTTGGAATGAGCAACCTGATCATCACTGCGCAACAGTCCGCCCAGCACCAGCGTTTCACCATCTTCAAGCCGCACTGTGGTAGATATAGACCGCTTGAAAACATTAGGATAGCCGTCCTCATTTATCCCCATGGGATTGGAGATATCCGGCTGAATATCAGCCGTAATCTGACCGCTCCGGGATATCCAGGGCGTAATATTCAAATTAATTCCGATTGAAATCGGTCGAAACTGATAGGTAGGCTGTTCTGCAGTACCGCCGACAATTCTGAAATACTGTGTCTGGCTCACATCGATGTTGGCCTTATGACCGTTCAGAACGGTGATTGACGGTTGTGCAAGAATTTTTGCTTTGTTTTCCGACTCCAGGAACCGCAGCGTGGCATAGAACTGCTCGGAAAGATGCCCCAGCGCTGTCTCCACACCGCTCTGAATAGGATCAAGTGCATCACGGGTAAAATCAAGTCTGGTTGTTCCCATAAGGCCGGGAAATTCAAATTTTCCTTTCGGCATATCCCCGGACCCTGCTTTCAGTTCCAGAGAAAACTCTCGATCGATATCGCGGCTGTATTCAACTACAAGAACATCGATTACAACCTGCGGAGTGGGGATATCAATTTTTTTTAGAAAATCGTGGGTCGCGACAATATCTTCGGATGTGCCCGATACCAGCAGAGCATTCTGCTCTTTCACTTCTTTGATATTGGTGGCCTGGATATTTTTCGGCAGAATTTTAGCTATCCCCTCTGCTTTGATATGCCGCAGATGAATCAACTCTGATGTTGACAATGCCTGCCCTGAATGAGATGCCGGATTTCGATCGCCAATCAGGATAATCTGGTCTTTTTCAATAAATGTATATTTTGTGCCGCCCAGTAATAAGGCAAGCGCTTCATTAAGCGGCATTTTTTCCAGCTTTGCATTTACATCCGCTTTCAGGTTCCCGTAGGTAATTATCTCTACCTCACTCTGTTCGGAAATGGCCTTGACAACGTCTTCAAGGTCACCATTGGAGACCTCCAGGGAAAGCAGACCGTTTGAATAATCGACAAAGAATTCCGACCGGCCGCCGCTGCGCCGGCGACGTGCCGTTGAACGGGAAATACCCCGTGCTGTTTCCTCGCTGGTAACCGAATAGATGTTTCTCCGCTTGGTAACCTTGAATCCGCTTGTCTCCAGCAATGCCCGGAGACCGTCTTCAAGATCAACCTGATACAGCTTTCCGGAAATCTTTCCTTCGACATTGTTGTCTGGAACAATGCTGACTGCTGTTTTTGAACTCAATTCCTTGAGAAATTCGCGAACATCCATATTGAGCACATCAACCGTGAGCTTCCCCCGGATATATTTAATCGATTTCACTTCCTCGTCGGAGGCTTTCCGTATGCGGTACACGGCCCCTTCCCTGACAACTTCAAGTCCCAGCGAGGAAACCAGCGTTTTGAGCCCCTCCATTATGGGAACATCGGACAGATGCACGGTCACCTTGCCCGTAACGTCTTTATCCATGATAATGTTGAGGTCATATCCTTTTGAAATCGTCCGGACAACATCGCGAATGTCGGTGTCCTTGACATCAATCGACATGGTCCTTGCTTCTCCGCTCTGCTGTTCCGTGGCTGTTTCCTGCGCGTAAACGCTCATAAAAACGCAGAACAGCACCAGCAGCGCATTTTTTGCACCGTACACTCGTTTCATTGTATTTGTCTCCATTGCTTAATGTACCCGTTTATTCTCCGGATTGCGACTCTTGCGTTTTTTTTCGAAGTTCGGCTGTATCTTCCACCAGCACAACCCGCAGGAGTTCTTCGGGTGTTGTAACACCCTTCTTTATTTTTTCGATGCCGTCAAAAATAAGAGATTTCAGGCCCATCCCACTGAGCGCCCCGCGGATTTTCACTTCCGGAGCATCTTCGGCAATAAGATTCCTGACTGTTTCATTAACCGTAACCACTTCGAAAAGCCCTGTCCGTCCTTTATAGCCGATATCGTGACATGCCTTGCAGCCTCTGGCCTGATACGACTCGGGAATCGGCACATCGCCCAGAAGCATTGACCAGCGGGTCTTTATCTCCTCTGATGGATGACTTTTTTCCCGGCACGCGGGACAGATGACCCGCACAAGACGCTGGGCCATAATCGCCAGCAATGATGACGCGATTAGAAATCCGGGAATGCCCAGATCGCGGAGCCGCGTAATCGCAGAAACGGCATCATTGGTGTGTAAAGTCGAAAAGACAAGGTGGCCGGTTTGCGAGGCCTGCGTGGCAATTTCCGCTGTTTCCTTATCGCGTATTTCACCGATAAGAATAACATCAGGGTCCTGCCGAAGAATCGAGCGAAGAGTCCGGGCAAAAGTCACTCCCGCCTTCTCGTTAATCTGTACCTGGTTAACACCATGCAGTTTGTATTCAATCGGATTTTCGATCGTGGTGATATTTATCGCTTTTGTTCTGATATGGTTGAGGCAGGCGAACAGGGTTGATGATTTTCCGCTTCCGGTCGGGCCGGTGACAAAAATCATGCCCTGCGGTTTTTCGAGAAGCTCAAGAATTTGCGGCATCTGGTTTTCAGGAAGTCCCAGGTTTTTCATTTCGAGCAACCGCTGGTCATGCTTCAGAATCCGGATAACCGTTTTTTCGCCATGATGCGTCGGCAATGTCGACACACGAAAATCATACTCCCGGCCTTTGTACGAATAACGGATCCGGCCGTCCTGCGGAACCCGGCGTTCTGCGATGTCAAGATCTGCAAGGATTTTTATGCGAGAGGTCAACGGTGAATACATCCAGGCATTCACCTCCGTATGCTGGCGAAGCAGACCGTCAATGCGAAACCTCACTACTGCATTGTATTCGGACGGCTCCACATGAACGTCCGATGCATTCAATCTGATAGCTTCATCAAAGATAAGCGAAACCATCCTCACTACCGGCTCGGATTCAGTCCGCTTGCGTATTTCATCAAGAGAAAGTGCAGCATCGTCGTTTTGCAGATGGCTCTCATATTCCTTGCTGATCTTGCTGGCCGACTGCTTGAAAACCGTTTCATCCTCGAAAAGAGCAGCACATGCCTGTGCAAGACTGGAGGGAGTGGTTAATTGTATCTGAACAACCAGCCCGCTCATAGCTTCAGCCGCCTGGATTATCTCAAAATCGAATGGATCGCTCACCACAATCTCGAGCAGCGTATCCGATGCGCCCAGTGGAAGACACCGGCTGTCCTTGAACAGCTCTGTCGGAAGATCTCTGATCAATTCATGGTTGATCTGATCGTCAATATCGAGAATAAAAGGAAGTGCAAACTGATCAGCCAGTGCTTTATACACCGTTTCTTCTGAATATTCCCCGTGTTCAATGAGATATTCGCCGATCCGTTTGCCCTGTATGCGGGCCGATTCGGCAGCCTGATCAAGCAAAGCATCATCAATGCCTGAACTCTTTTTGAGAATCTGGCCTAATGAGCTGATAGTTTGAATCATAATAAATTTTGATTTCAGTATATTTACATTAAAATAGTGTAACCACTCAGGTCCCTATGGACGATTTCCGGCGTCATTCCGGCAAAAGCCGGAATCCAGTTGAATCCTTGCCTTTATAAAGATGGATTCCGGCTCTTTCCGGAATGACGAAACCGAACCACCTGAGTAGTTACAAGAT
>WJKA01000448.1 GCA_014729375.1 Chitinivibrionales bacterium | reverse complement strand
TCACTTCGTGTACCCACCTGCCGGGCCGAGATTGTTTCGCCCGGAATCACATTTTCGACAAAAACAACACCGTCACTCGTGCGCGCCAGTCCCCAGCCGCCGTACACAAGCTTCTCGATTTTTATTTTCTTCCACACGGTCATTCCTCTGCTGTGTGATACGCACCGGCAAGACTGTTTTGGTAAAAATCGATATTCTTTTTACAGAGCAGATAGTGCGTAATGCTGAAAAGCGGCAATTCGCGATATTCGGCGATTCGCTGCTGTTCGTTAAGAATGTCGTTAAACCAGATCGCTGCGGCGCGAAGTTTTTCACCGTCATTTTCTCTGATGCGTTCCGGTACCCATCCGACAGCAAGTGAATAGTCGCTTACCGCCATTGCTTTTTCGTAATCCGTCCCGTCGCGGCCGTCAAGACGGCAGGGCAGGCCGAGATGGGTGATGTCGGCGAGGAGTTTTTCGGCAAGGCGCAGTGAAAGCGGGTCGCCGCTGTTAAATACAATTGATAACGGCGAACCAATAAACGGCGCCCGGGGAAGACCGGAGGGTGACGGTGTCTCAGCACCGGAAACCGTATCTTCCAGGGCATGGATAACATGTCCCTCGGCTTGCACAAAATTCCTCAGAATTTTCTCCGGATCAATCAATGAAACCAGGAATTTCCGCACTTCTTCGGATTCATGCGCCAGGGCGATAAAATATAGATCATCCCACCCCCGAACAAGCTTTGAATTATCCAGAAGCTTACTTCGTGCATACGCAATATCTTTTGACTTGTAAAGAGTTATGATGTCGTAGTGTCGCATTGAATATCCCAGAAAGGGATTGGTGTCTCCACCGAGCCGGATTGATATATTGTCAAGATACGGTCTTCCGGCAAGGTAGTGCATGTTTGCTGCACTACTGAGAATATTATTTCTGGTGCCGGTGAGATAATACGGACCGCATTTCAGTGCCGGCGGAAAAAGAAACGGACAGGTGAGTCGGTCTGTTGCGGTGGAATCAGGTTGTGAAAGGTGAATCATAATTGAGCGATCGTCAAGCGTCTGGATTCCCGGCACGATTGCTTCCTCACCGCGAATCAGTCCTGGAATGCCTTTTACGTATCGAAAAAGGGCTTTCCCTTCCGCAGGACGCATTTTGATAAAAGTATTCCAGGCATCTACGATGTCAAACGCAGAGACTTGCTCCGATTTGCCGTTTTTGAGCGCAGGGTTGAGTGTCAGCCTGATTCTGTTCGGAGCAGCCTGTTGGATTGCAACTGTTTGAACGGAACGGGCGGTATCTTCTGGCCGCGCATAGTGAATTGCCGGTGAGGGTGATGCTCCAAGGAGTGTGATTATGTGCGGATCAATTGTGCTCCGGTGATAATACAGTGATGCCGAACCGCCTGCCGGCGGCACGATGGTATCAATCGTATCCTGAGCGGTTTCAATAAGCGATTCTTCGAAAATGGCCTGTTGGACCGGGGAAAGCGCGACCGTGTCTTCAGCACGCGGTTTTTTTTCTTCGGAGCGAACGCTGATTCTTACGTAATTGTCAATTGTATCCGTCCGGATGGTTCCGAAGGGGTATTCCTGAACAAAAACTTCAAAGGTATCCAGAAAATCCCGCCGCTGGACCGTGTCTCTGAACTCAAACAGGTATGAGGTAGTATCCCCGTGCGAACGGACCAGGATTTTCTGCTTGCCTTCAGGCAATTCCTTTTCTTTGAGCACCTGTCTTGCGCATGAAAACAGGATACACGGAATAAGCACCAGAAAAGTGTGTTTTTTCATGAAGACTCCCCGATACGTGTGCCACCGGGAACCGGGACCACCGGTTCATCCGATACTATTTCATCGGCCATTTCCGGTTCCACAGTACGAGAATGGGGCTGGCGATATACATCGACGAATATGTACCGCTCACAACGCCGACCAGCAGTGCAAGCGAAAAATCCTTGATTACCGCCCCGCTGTTGACAAAGGCAATAAAAACCGTTATCACAACGGCAAAGGTGGTAAGTGAAGTAATAATTGTCCGCGACAAGCACTGGTTTATGCTGGTATTGATTTTTTCTTCAAGGCTCCGTTTCATTACCGAGCCCCCCATGTTCTCCCTGATACGGTCGAATACTACAATGGTGTCATTCAGGGAATATCCGACAATCGTGAGTAAAGCCGCGATAACCGGCAATGACAGTTCGATATGAAGGTTCGGGAAAAGGTCCAGGAAGGCAAAGGCGCCGATTGTAATTAAAACGTCATGAAAAAGAGCAACAATAGCGGCAATGCCGAATGGAAGGTGGAACCTGAAGCCGATATAGATAACAATGGCAATGAGCGAAAGCAGGATTGCAAGTGCGGCTTTTTGCTGTAGTTCTCCACCGATTTTCGGCCCGACTTTTTCTTCACGGCGGAGTTCGAACGGATTATCGGGATAGCTGGTTGATAAAGCTTCCTTGATCTTATCGCCGACAGACTCGCCTTTGTCGCCGAATGCTTTCACGATAATCTGGAGTTCATTATCTTGCGGTTTGCCGATCGTTTTGACTTCGGGAGACCCGTATCCCAGGTCATTGATAATTGAACGGATTTTTGCCTGGTCTTCGCGGATAGAATTTTTAAATTTCAACTGAACGACCGTCCCGCCAACAAAATCGATTGACAGGTTTGGTCCTTTATTAACGATCAACGAAACAATGGTAATGAGCAAAAGAATGCCGGAGAGAATGAATGCTTTGTTTCGATTACCGATAAAATTGAAATTAGTTGATTTGAAAAAATGCATTGGTAATTCCTTTATTGCTCTATGATTATATGCTCAGTTTTGTCAGCTTACGGGAGCCGACGATAATGTTGAATATTGCTTTAGTAATAAAAAGCGCGGTAAACAACGATGCAATAATGCCGAAAATCAGCGTGATGGCAAATCCTTTGATCGGGCCGGTACCGATCCACAACAGAATGAATGCGGTGATAAGTGTGGTGATATTAGCATCCATAATGGTGAGAAATGCCCGTGAGTATCCGGCATCGACTGCGCTTCGTATGGTTTTTCCGACAATGAGTTCTTCCCGGATACGTTCGAAAATTATGACATTGGCGTCAACAGCCATGCCGATAATCAGAATGAGACCGGCGATTCCCGGCAGGGTCAGCGTGGCATTAATTCCTGCCATGACCGCAAGCACAAAGAGGAGATTGAGAATGAGTGCGAAATCTGCAATCAGGCCGCTCATTTTATAATAAATTGCCATAAAAAACACGATCAGTGCAAATCCGATACAGAGGGCGATGATGCCTGTTCTGACAGAGTCCTGTCCGAGCGACGGTCCGATAGTCCGTTCTTCGATAATATCGACCGGAGCGGGGAGTGCACCGGCCTGGAGCACGATCGCCAGGTTTTTCGCCTCTTCCATTGTAAAGGACCCTTCAATCTGGGCGCGTCCCTGAGAAATTTTCTGTCTGATCACCGGTGCTGAGTATACGGTACTGTCGAGAACAATTGCCAGATACTTATTTACATTTGCGGCAGTGACCCGCGAAAATACCCGGGCGCCTTTTCGATTCATCTCCAGCGAAACGATCGGTTGTCCCTGGTTCATTCCGCCCTGAGACAAAACAGCGTTAGCCTCACTGATCGCATCCCCTTTGAGTTCGGGGCGGGATTTGACATAGTAAAGGGGCAGAAGCTCAATATCGCCCTGTTTTTGGTAGTCATGGCCCCAGAGGAACTGGCTGCCGCCCATTCCCTGCCGCTGGAGCGCTTCCCGCACGTCTTTCCGCTTGAGAATTTTCTCCACTTTCAACTGGTTTTTTTTCACAACTCCGATCTGCTCACCAACCTGAACAAGGAGTCCGGTAAATGATGTAAGAATCTCTTCTCCGCCTGTGGTATCTCCGGCAGTGTCTTCAATTTCCTCGCTCCCTTCAAACAACTGCCTGGCCTTTTCCCGTGCACCTTCGTCTTCCAGAGCAGTTGTATCCGCAGTTGTATCGGTTGCAGTCGAATCCGCCGGTTCTTTACCGCTGACAACATTGTCGATTATCCGCAGCGCTCGCATAAGTTCCGACGGGTCCCGGACAAGCTTGAATTCGAGCTGCGCGGTCGAACCGATCACCTGCTTTGCCGCGTCCTCATTTTTCAGCCCCGGAAGTTCGATAATCAGCCGGTCTCTGCCTTGCTTCTGGATCGTCGGTTCGGCAACGCCGAGCCCGTTAATCCGGTTCTCGATAATGGTATATGCTCTGTCAAGAACATCTTTGTCTTCCTCATCGGTCAACCGGGAACGGTCGATTTCGAGCACGAGGCGCATCCCCCCCTGAAGGTCAAGGCCGAGGTTGAATATCCGCTTGAAAATATCAGGGTTTGCATCCTGGTATTCCTGTCGCTTTGCAAGCGGCTTCGAATAAAACATGATCGAGTCTTTTAAAAACCAGATTGAAAGCGCAACCGCCGCGATAATTACTAATAAACTGACAGCATTATTTCTTTTCATGACAGTAAATCTATCCTTTCACAAAACAATGAGATATGTCCGGTATTGTGCAATCGCCAGTGTACTGTATCAAATACGCGGGTGGTTCCCTGGTGCTGTTTTCGTTCCTGTTGAGGCGCAACGATGGTGAATACCGGGTGTATTCACCTGAACCTGCTCCGCCATAGCGTGGTTACGCGACAGCGAGTGAGCATCGAAGACAGGGGTGAAAAGAACCCATAGGAACTTATTCGCAAGTGTGATACTGTACACTAGAGCGTAGTCCTGGTTTTCAGATATTCAGTAACCTTCTCAACGATATCTTTCGGGTTTTGCGGTTTTGTCAAATAGAGGTCGCACCCGACACGTTGACCCTCTTTAAAATCCTGCTCCTGATTGAGTGCCGTAAAGAGGAACACTAATATATCTTTTGTTTCAGGATTACTTTTTATCCACTCACAAACATCAAAGCCTGTTTGTCCGCACAGGATTACATCCAGAATGACCAGATCCGGCTTTTCATTTTTAATGGCTTGCATAGCCTGATTGGCAGTAATAGCTTCTGAAATGACAAATCCCTGCATTTCCAGAAAAAGACGCAGGATTTTGCGAATGCCGGGTTCGTCATCAACAAGCAGTATGCGATACGGTCTGTCCATAGCAACCCAAACTGCCGAAAAAAGTTACATAGCCGCAAATCTGCGAACTTTCAGCTTCAACTCCCCTTTTACGGGGATCACTAAGATACATTTTTTAATATTATTTGCGCAATCATTTCAGGGATATAGCCAAAATCACCGGGCAGTACTGAATCAGTTGTCTGCGATTTATACCGGAAATCTGTTTCTGTCACGGGAAAATCCGGTGCCAACAAGTTATTTTGTGTTGCATTAATCATATTAAAAGCAGGGGTTTATATATGGCAAAACAAAAACTAATACCAATGTATCGGTATACACCTCGTACGGGGTCCCGGATAATTTCTTCGATAACCGGCGCGGCTGAAAAAAATGAAAAACACACCCCCGGAGCGGTTGAGAAGATTCTCAGTGAAATCAGAGAAAAAGGTGCCAGGGCGGTTATTGAATATACGAAGAAATTCGATGGTGTATCTCTGAAACCGTCAACCATGCGTTTATCCGCCGATCTTCTGGAACACCGGGCGAAAAAGACACCCCGAGACCTGAAAAAAGCAGTGAAAGAGGCGGCACAACGGATAAAAGCATTTCACCTTCCACAAAAACCCCGGGGGTATTCTTTGCAAACAGCCGAAGGGGTGCTTTGTCAGAAAATCCGGCCTCTGTCCCGCGTGGGTGTATATGTTCCGGGCGGCCGGGCCGCGTATCCCTCAACTGTTCTTATGAACGTTATCCCGGCCCGGATTGCAGGTGTAAAGGATGTCGTTGCCGTGACGCCGCCGCAAAGAGAGCTGCATCCTGCAATAGCCTATGCACTGAAACTCATGAAAGTTACCGAAGTGTATCAGATCGGCGGTGCGCAGGCGGTTGGAGCACTTGCTTACGGTACCCGGACTATCGCTCCGGTCGAAAAAATCGTCGGCCCGGGCAACCGCTATGTCGCCCAGGCAAAGCGGTGCGTGTACGGAACAGTCGATATCGATTCAATAGCCGGCCCCTCAGAAGTTATGATACTTGCCGACCAGTCGGCTGATGCATCCTGGGTGGCCCTCGATCTTCTTGCACAGGCCGAGCACGGTAGTGGTGATGAAATTGCCGTGTGTGTTACCGAAAGTGACCGGTTTGCAAAAAAACTGAGGCGATGTATAGCCGATGAAATCGAGCGTTCCCCCCGGGCATGCCTGCCGGGAGAATCTGCAGGCGGCACATTGTCGATTGTTGTCACCGGGAGCCGGAAAGAGAGTCTTGAAGTAATAAACAGGTGTGCACCCGAGCATTTGCAGATAATGACTGTGAATCCGCAGCACGATTTAAAAGGAATTGTCAATGCGAGTGCGGTTTTCCTCGGCCGGTTTACCCCTGCTGCTCTTGGTGATTATTTTATCGGTACAAACCATGTTCTTCCGACGGGCGGTGCTGCCCGGTATGCTTCCCCGCTCGGGGTTGAGAGTTTTGTGAAGCGTATTTCGGTTGCCGGGGCTAGCCGCAAAGGGCTGAAACAGGCAGCGCCGCATGTGTCAACATTCGCGCGCGCCGAAGGCCTGGTGTATCATGCCCTCTCTGTAGAACGAAGAGCATTGTCCCTTGAGAAGATCGTCTAAAAAGTCAAGAGAATTGAAATCCGGCCTGATGTCGCAATGGTATGCGCAGTATGATGCCAGGAGGCGGGTTATCCTCTGCACTGTGTTGACGGGAAACGAGACGGACGCGGGACCGGCTCTATCCGGTTGCGATCTGATATGTTCCAGCACGGCGCCGGGCAGGTATGATGCGGCAGGTTTTTGCGGCAGGCACTGCTCACACAGGCACCCGCCCTTCTCGTGAATGAGATACCCTCCCGCAATCGTATCAAGCGGCTTTCCGCACCCGGCACAATTGAAAAAGTTCGCACCAAACCCCAGTATCCGTGCATAATCGATATAAAAACGCCACAGAGCGCGGGGGAAGCATGAACAAAGAGGCGTACCTGATATTCCACTCAGAAATCTGTCAAAAAAATCGAACAGGTCGGCGTGTGGCTCCGAATGCTTCATTGTTTTAAGCACCATTTCAAATGCGGCGTCGCGAAGCGCACTTTTTTCAAGCCCGGCCCTGATTCCTTCATACATATCGAGTGTTTGAATGCCTGCTATAGTGTGAAGCTCTCTCTGCGGTTTGCTGTAGACAATAAGTTCGGCACGCATGCCCCGTTCAACAGGGGGAGAGCCCGATTTTTTGCGTTTCACCCCTTTGGCAATGCCATTTACCAGACCATGCTGTTTCGTAAATAAATACACCAGACAACTCGACTCCCGGTAGGGAAGGACCTTCAGAATCAGGGCATCGGTTTTCCGGACTGCCATACTAATCGCGGGGATCGGATGAGAATTTTTTATCTCTTTCCCTTTTAAAATGCCGGATGAAATTCCAGTTTTTAAGCGATTTCGGGATGGAATACATATGCTGGGTGTCTTTGAGTTCTTCAATGCTGACCACGCCGGCCGACATAACAAGTTTTATTGAATTCTCGATGCCCATTTCAAGATCAATAACCTTTTCTTCAGGAATAAAAAGCAGGAAACCCGATGTCGGATTGGGTGTGGTCGGAACAAACACACTTACCAGTTCCCCGCCGATTTTTCGTTGGATTTCTCCTTTTGTGGGTGCGGTAACAAATCCCACGCAATAGGAGTCCTCTTTCGGGTATTCGATAAGTACCGGCCGGTCGAAAAGCTTCTTTTTCTGTCCGGCAACGGCATCGACTATCTGCTGCACACCAAGATACACTTTGTTCATCAATGGAATGTTGGCAATAATCGTGTTGCCGATCTCGATAAATTTCCTTCCGATATAATTCTTGGCAGCCAGGCCGAGAAAATAGGCCAGAATAAGAATAAGAACGAATCCCACGCCCGGAATCCATTCTTCAGGGAGTGAAGGAATCAGCGTGTGAAAAAGATAGGGGAGCGCGGAATCGGCTTTCTGAAAAAGAAAAAAGAAGACATACAGCGTTGTAACAAGCGGCAGAATGATTAAAGTACCTGATATAATATTAGGTATTATCTGCTTGAAATATCTCCGCATAATTCAGTCTTTCTCCTCGATAAATTTGTAAATACGTTCATTGTCCCGGGCCATTCCAAGTTTCTCTCGCGCAAGCTTTTCCAGATATGCCGTATCTGATTTCAATTTTTCTATTTGCACGGACAAAGAGTCAATACTTTTATGCATTTCTCTTATTTCGGTTTTCAGTTTTTTCAGCTCGGTGTGAGAT
>WJKA01000447.1 GCA_014729375.1 Chitinivibrionales bacterium | reverse complement strand
ATTTCCTGCGCTTTTATACTGAGCGGATTCGTCCTGTGATAAACACCACGGATTCGGATAAGCTCTTTCTTTCCGTAACCACGGGCGCTCCCATGGGGGGCGCAATCCCAAAAAGTGCTTCTTGATTCCCCTGGTGTCCTGCGCAATTATGCAGCATTATCCCTATTCTTCTGATGAAGGGTCGGTATCAATTTGAAGTTTCTACGTCGGGACACTTTTGAATGTTCTTTAATCTGTTCCATCATTTCATCCCATCTGTCAGACAGCAATTGTGACCGCATATGTATCATAGCTTCAGCCGTATCTTCGTTCCAAAACATTGACGGTGACTTTATTCGTAAATTTATCACACGCCTGATCGCACTCTCGACCGCTCCCGATCCAATGGCCAATCTTCTTCGTTTAAGAGTGTCGTATTTCATCATATGGCGTCGTTTTGTAATGTAGGCAATTTGCTTCCCCAGGGCTTCTCTGTCCGTCCTGGACTTATCCAAGTAACCTTGAAGTGCACGCACCACATCTTCCACTTTCCCAGCTTTCAGTTTTCGTTTCAGTCTTGTCATTTGCCGTTTTTTCTCTTTGCCCTTCAGACCGCACGCATCCAATGCCTCGCCGATATGTTCAAAGGCATGATATATATCCAAGACTTTGCGACAGCGTTTGGGATCAAGGCCCGCCATCGCAATAACGGCATCAATCCGCTCCCATATCCACGGAGCTCCATCTGCAATAAATTCCACTACTTCTGCTTCGCCCGCCCCCAGACGAAACAAATGATAGGCCATTAACTCCATGGCTTCGTCCGGCCCAGCCATTGTGGCATCAATCTGAGCTTTTATTTTCTTCTCCCGCTTGCCATGTTCATCCAACGCATAAATGATCAACAATTTCGGTTCTCGCCATGGTGTCTTGTACTTACGATTCTTTCCCTTCCTGGTTTTTCTCTTCTTTTTCCGTGTGCGAAGTCGACCGCCGTCAACAGACACCACGACTTTTCGACCGGTGAGTATTGTTTCCGGTTCCAGCTTGCCTGCATGCCAATCAGAAATCTTCTTATTTCGTGCCTCCAATGCCTGCTTGCCGAAATCTCTCACTGTGCGTTCCGGCATCTTGCTGTCCAGGGGATGCCCGAGCATAGTCAGCTCTTTGCAGGCGATCTCAAAGGAAGGCATTTGCAGAGAAAACCGAAGGATTAAATCTGCCATCAGGGGGCTTTTTCCCTCAAAAATACCCAAGGCGGCAAAAGCAGGATAAATACCTTGTCCTTCCTGCTTCCGTGATTTCTTTGCCTTCGTGCCGGACTTGGGTGCACAATATGGCGTTTTAACACGCAGGAGAATCCCGCCCGGCAATTTAACATTGCGCATTACTTGCCGGGGAGAACGAACACGATCCGGGCGCGATTTCAGGCCTTCCCGTTCAGCTGCGTTCCTGATTCGTCGGTCTAATAGTACCAATGCGATAATCAATCCAGCAAACCGTGCGCATAAACGGAGTGCCTCCCACTCCATCTTGCGGTGTAAACCAGGATCATTTGCCTGGCGATCCCGCCAGGTCTTTACAAACTTCTTGATATCTTCCGTGATTCCATGTATAATTTTGGTCGAGTCGCCTCCGTGCGGCAGACCGCCAATAATCTTGATGACGATACCCTCCTTCTGTATGTTGTTAAAAAACTTAAAGTCTTCATACAGAAATGGTATCGTCATCTTTTGACATCTTATTTACTAAAATTTCATTAGCCGCTGATTATCAGAAGATTACGGGGACAAAATCGAGGCACTTTTTGGGGTTGCGCCCCTTTTAATCCGGATTTTCCCCTACGGACACCTAATTTTCACACACCGGTATCGGCATAAGAGGTTTTCTTCAGCACTATTTTTCCTTCACAAGCTGCTATAATCGAAGGCGTTGACATCTGCGGACAAACCCGAAAAACGCGGGAGCATGTTTCATGTATCCAAGCAATCGATACGTAAGCTGGCGTGAATGCCGGATTATCTGCGCCGGAACATTGATAAACATATTTAAAAACCTGCGAAATTCCATGCGAATAATTGCATATCCCGTAGCCCGGTGTGGCATCAACAGTCCCATCCAGGCCTTCAATGTCCAGGCAAGCGAAGCGATAACCATATACGCCCAGTTCGGCAATAACTCACCGGTTGGCATCTTCAGCGCATGGATTCCATTCCGTAATTGTTCAATATCATTCTCATGGTCGCAACGGTCATTGCAGAAATAAACCACCTCTTCAGATGACAGTTCTCTGTCATTGGTGATATAAAAGAAATACCGGATGTCATCAAAAAGATATGCCTGACCCTTAGAGACAGTGATGGTTTTTTTGATTACAACCATGCGGTATGACCGGTCGCAGTGGGTTGGGCGATAATCAAATTCCGCAATCTCTTCTTTCTCAAGATGCAGGGATTTATATTCTTTTTCTTTAACAATCCGGGCCTTTACGTTTTCAGGGCGACGGCGCGGTGTAGTCTTTACAGGGTGTTTGACGCGCCTGCACAAGGGACGCCAGTCTGTTATTTCATCTGCAATCCCACAAAGATTTTTCCGGGCATCACAACCAAAAGCAAAATGATACCCCTCATCAGTCCAACGATCAAACTCCTTGGTCAGATTGTAGGCAGAGTCCCCCCGAAACCAAACTTCCTTAAAAGCACGTTTGAGAAGTCTGCCGCCCTTGTCAATCCATTTTGCAGCATTACGGCTCGAATGCGCATTGCCCGGGCGGTTCTCAACAAAAAGGTGTTCGCGGGTATTGTGAAGAGACACGATCAACGGCGCATAGCTCCATCTGCCATCATAAGACATTCCCATGCCCTGCTTGCAGTCTCCAGTCGTTTCTTCAATCGTGGCATCTATATTGAGGATGCCCCGTTTCCGGAAATCACTGCTCTGTTTATTCCATATCTGTACCCGGACGTCATTAACGCTGTCCATCAGACTCTCTATATCCTCGGCAGTAAAGCGACGGAGAAAATCACCGGCTGTGGTCGGGTCCGGTATTCGCTCGGTTTCCAATGCATTCATGTAATCCGGATCTAAGCGTAATACTTCGAGATCTTCAATGCACCTGCCGCCTGCGATAATATTATAGCACATGTTCAGGACATGATCAGACTCATGATACGGCAAGTGAATCTTCAGCAGATTGAGGTTTTCATCAATCTTCTGAACCAGGCCGGTGTTTTTGGCGAGCATATGCACAGCTCCAATACCGCCGCAGTGTATTGCATTGATTCGATCAGAAATTTCGTAATTGATTTTCCGATTGGTAAACATCGGTTCCGTTTTACTCTCGGGAATATTCCTCAGTCGGTTGGTTAATTTCCGCTTGCTTTTGCTGTGTTTTCTCTTATCATCTGTATTCACCTGAAATGCCCCTTTGCTGTGTAAATTGGTTTTGGATTGAAACTCAATTATACCAGCATTTATGGGCATTTCAGGCCTTTTCTTGAAAAATATACGACTTTTTTTATGATAAAGGCGCTTGATCAAGGACTAATTGACACGATTGTTAGCAGTAAAT
>WJKA01000446.1 GCA_014729375.1 Chitinivibrionales bacterium | reverse complement strand
CCGACCGTATGAAAATACAGTGCCGCGACCCTGGAAAACCGCCGGAATGCATCGATACCGTAACATCCGAATTTTTCTATACCGCGTATTATCCGTATCATGGCCGATTATTTTCCGGACCCTATTGTTTTTTCCAGCTTGTGTATGCTTTCCAGAACCGGCCCCTGGAGTTTTCTTTACATATAGAATACTGAACCGGCCCGGCAAGAAAGCCGAATAATTTTGTATATTTTTCTGTATTGATTGCCACATTATTCCGGGACAGCTTGTCTGTTTTTGTCAACACCGGAAGCACCTTTATGTCAAGCCCGCCCAGCCACTCCCGCGCTTGCATGTCGATTGGCGTTCCCGGGTGACGGATATCCAGAAGCCAGATAACGCCCTTCAGGGACTCGCGCATTTCGCAATAGTCTGATATCAATTGCGACCATCGTTTCTTTTCTTTCCCTTCAATTTTTGCATATCCATATCCCGGCATATCAATCCAGGCAGTGTTATTGCTCAGTCGATAGAAATTTGCCAGGCTGGTTTTACCGGGCTTCTTTGATACCCTGGCAAGGTTTCTGTTTGAAAAAAGATGGTTTATAAACGATGATTTTCCGACATTAGACCGTCCAAGAATACAGTATTCATCCTCCCTGACCGGAAAAACATCTTTATAGCGGGCGAATGACCGGACAAAATTCGCTTTTATTTTACCTGGATCTTTCATTGTACGAAATATTTACAGAGATATCTTCTCTTATTTATGAGTTCTTTATTATTTTATGGCTCAGAAAATAAAACAGGGCTTGCTCAGCATCATAATTCTACCACGCTTGCCTGTTATTTTCAAGAAATGGTGATTTTCCGGAAGAAAAAGGGGCCGGCATGATAATTCAGGAAGCGATCCAGAAAATAATTGAAGGGAAAAGCTTGTCTACAGAAGAAACCCGCGAGGTATTTACCGCCATCATGTCCGGTGATGCGACTGAGGCCCAGATCGGTGCATTAATTGTCGCGCTTCGAATAAAAGGCGAGACTATCGAGGAAATCACCGGAGCGGCAGAGGTTATGCGCGATAAAGCCACCCATGTTATGCCTTCGACCCGGGACCATGTAATCGACACATGCGGCACCGGCGGTGACAGGTCGAATTCGTTTAACATTTCGACTGCAACTGCATTTGTGGCCGCGGGAGCCGGCGCGGTCGTTGCCAAGCACGGCAACCGCTCGGTATCGAGTAAAAGCGGCAGTGCGGATGTTCTTGAAGCTCTCGGGGTGGCTATTGCCGCAGGACCGGAAGTAATGAAAGCATGTCTTGATGATATTGGCATTTGCTTTCTCTTTGCGCCGACTCTTCACAAAGCAATGAAATACGCAATCGGGCCGCGCAAGCAGATAGGTGTCAGAACAATATTCAATATTTTAGGTCCCCTCACCAATCCATCGATGGCAGAATCACAAATCCTGGGTGTTTTTTCCCCGAACCTGCCGGAACCCCTTGCAAATGTTCTCAAAAACATGGGATCAAAAAAAGCATACGTTGTTCATGGCGATGACGGTCTTGATGAAATTTCAATTTCCGGTCCGACAACAATCTCCGAGCTGAAAGACGGACAGGTTGCCACCTATACAATCGAGCCCGGTCATTTCGGGATTGATCGGGCCGGACGGGAATCAATTACCGGGGGTGATGCGCGCAAGAACGCCTCAATTATCCGCGACATACTCGGCGGCACAAAAGGACCCTGCAGAAATATAGTAGTGCTGAATTCTGCATTTGCCATTGCCGCCTCGGGTTTGGTGGACGCCCCGGAACAGGGCATGGAGCGCGCCGTCGAATCTATTGACTCGGGAAAAGCCGCCCAAAAGCTCGAAAAGCTTATCGAGGCCAGCCGGAGCTGGCGGCAATCATGAATCACTGGCCGCCCGGCGGCCGTGAACCGGGATAGAAAAGCGATATCTGTTCGGCCATTTTGTCAAGAGAAAGCTGCCCGGGAGCAACAGCCCCGCCGATAAATGCATACGTAAACAGCGAGCCGAACAGTGGCGCGATTACCCGTGAAACGGTCCCGGTTTCTCCCATGGCAATTGTTACAAGATTGCAGGCGCATGATTCTGTAAACCGAAGCAGTCTGATGACATCCCGGCGACAGGTCGCCATCGCTGCAATTTTTATGATCGATCCGCCGAGTTCTGTTCCCTTTTCGGCAATGGACTGCAACGCGCTGTCTGAAGGCGTCTTTTCAAAATCGTGGTCGGAAACGATTACCGGCTTGTCTTTTGCCATAGCAATGACTTCGCTGTTAATAGCGGAGTCGATTTCAATATCAATGCTGTCAACAAGCGGTATCAGCAATTCAAACAGTGAAAGCCGGTACCTGCTGTTCTCGTCTGTTTCACGAATTGTTCCAATAAGGGGACTATCCACTGTTTTTTTTATATTCCCGGTATATTCCTGCAATTCTTCAGCGGGCATGCCCAGCAAATCCGCCCTGATTTCGAGCATATCCGCGCCTTTTGCAGGAAGTAACTGTATCTCGGCAAGCGGCAGTTTCCGGTCGATTATTGCGGCAATAAGCGGCCTGTCACCAAGCACAGCATTGCCAATTGACAGCCCCATGAATATCCTTCCATCGGTTTTTTCCAGAACAGAACGCACATGACGCCGCTCGTGTACTGTATCTCAAATACGAATATCGGAGAACCAGCATTAATCAGCCGAATCGGCGCCACCGGCGTTTGAAAATTCATATAACTATTTTCAGTAAAATAGCATTTTTTCCGCGCGCGAATCGAGATATCGAGGAAGTCCGCGCGGAATTCGCTTTATCATACCCGATTCTTTCCAGACTTCAGGACTCTCCATGCAGAGGTAGAGCGTGGTTTCAGGGTAATATTTTTCAATTTCATCCTGCATTGCCCGATAGAACTCAACTCTGATCGGCCGGAAATAGCGAAGTTTTTTATCTTCACCCAGTACCATCTCCCCTGCAAACATCGATCGATACTCCGGATTATCATAATGCAATTTTTTGAGTGACGGCATTGTTCTGAAACCGCCCAGGCTTATCCAGGCGATCTTTTCAGGATTGTTTATGGTTGCATAAATTGCCTGTACCACCCGGCGGTACTCGTTTTCCCATCCTGAATACCGGAACATCGGATCAAAATGGAATGCCACCCAGAATCCCATTGTTTCGCAACGGGCAGCAGCTTCAAGGCGCCTTTCAAGCGGGGCAGTATCCTTTTCATACGATGCAATTATGCGTGATGTATTCATTGAAAATCCGATTACTGTTTTTCGGGGATTTTTGATTT
>WJKA01000445.1 GCA_014729375.1 Chitinivibrionales bacterium | reverse complement strand
GCCGCAAGGCGCAAACTGATTCGATGATAGCGCTGCATAATCATAATTCCTTTCCATCACTCGGATCGAATACCGATTACCTTGAATACCCGGCTGAACGCGGGGGTGGAAAACCGTACCAGATATACCATGGCGCCCGGAAGCGGCATACCGGTGTCAGTCCAGGATATCTCATGACGGCCCGGCTCCCGCTCTTCCCGGCAAAGCGTCGCTGCTTTTTTTCCCGCACAGGTGAATATATCGATCGCAACAGGCAATGATTTATCGAGACAATAGGCGATCCTCACACTTTTTTTTCGGGAACCGGTTATCATGTTCACATTCCGCACACCCGCTGTGACTTGTTTCCGGTGCAATGCCGTTGCCTGATTATTTGTTGTCGCCTGCACAACCGGCGTGAAATCAGAAATGCCGAAAGCATTGAACGCCCGGATTTTGTATCTGTATTCTGTCTGCGGAGTAAGGTTTTCATTAATAAATGTTGTCGTATCTCCCGGAGCTTTGAGTATCGTCTTGAATTCATCATAGGTATTCCAGCCATAGACATTGCGATCGATCAGGTAGCCGCTTACATTATCCATGGTATCCCACTGCAGCCGTACCTGTGTCCCGCTCACAACCGACGCGCTCAGTCCTGAGGGTGTTGCCGGTGGCGTACGGTCGAGTGGGCACGACGGGGCATGATACAGCATCGACTCCGGCAGCTCACGATATGTCATTGCAGGACCTTCAATGAATACGTCAAGCACCGGTACGTTCCCCTTGGGGTAGGTAAACATATAATCGAGCACAAAGGAGTGCATGCCTGCTTTCAGGCCGACCTGTCCACTGGTTGTAAAGGGGCCCCATTTCCAGGAATCGTTGTCCACAACCAGGATATCATCGATATACAGTTGCCCGGCTTTTTCAAGGTTCAGCGTAAAGGTATAAGTCCCGCTTGAGGGAATATTCATATAGCCGGAATACTGAATCGCATAATTCTCTGCAAGCGTACTGTTCTCCACCGGATTGAAATTTGAACTCGTTCCACTGTTGTTATGTTCAAGTGAAGAAAAATCGGGCCATTCGCCCAGTGGTTCGGGCTTTTTAAAAACATCATAACAGACGCCGGAAGACAATCCAGACACTGATTGCGATTCCTGCAGTGCGAGGTCCTGCGTTGTTGCGTGTATTTCCGAAGAGTATGGTGAATAGCCGTCGGCATTGAACGCGCGAACACGGCAGGCATACTGCATACCGGCCGAAAGGTTTCCGGCAGCAAATGTTTGCTCATCCTGTTCGCATTCAGCAACTGCTTCGAAATATTCCGCGCCCTGCTTTTTCATTTCGACAATAAAACCTTCGGCTCCGCCGCCGTCCCGCCAATTGAGTTCCAGCGATGTTTGTTCTATATGCGCGGCGGCAAGATTGGCGGGCGCTGATGGAAGCGACGGCGCCGGAGGCGTCACGGAAACCCGGTTGGAATACGATGATTGCCCGGCCAGGTTGAACGCGGCCACACGATAGATAAAACCGGTTGAGGCACGCACTGTATGATCGAGAAATGTTTTTGCGCCCGTGGGTACCGTTGCGATTTGCGAAAAACTACCGGCGCCCCGCTTTCGCTCGATCCTGAATCCGTCTTCATTGTCCGAATTATCATCCCATGAAACTGTTGTTGCCGTTGCGGAACGCGCGGTAACCCGGAGATTTGACGGTGCTGCGGGTCCGGAGGAATTTCCCGGGGAATTCCATACGGAAAAAACTGCATCCTGTCCACCTCCGCGCGACGCCTGAACGGCATTTTTTGTATAAAACGTTCCTTTTTTGTCATACCCCCCGGCAACTACAACTGTATTGCCGTTGAGGCGGCGGATTGCACAGGTGGTATACGCGGCGTCTTTGCCCATGGTCGCAAGGTAAATCCGCTTGCTGAAATCGCTGCTCAGTACTAAAAGGAACGGACCGCCCCGATAATCGAGATTGAGCGGATTGTATGTCTGCTCCCCGGATTCAGGCAAATACGCCGGCGGCAAAGGAAGTCCCGCGGCCGACGAACCGGCTATATAAACCGTTCCATCACTATCCGCCCGAATCGCACCCGGCCCCGGCGCAGCCACCATGTTCGGACCGGAATTTGAAATCGGCGCGAATGGCGAACCGGCTATAAAGTTTCCAGTTGACGGTTCATAGCGATAAACAAAGAGTTTCTTCTTTGAATCGCCCTCTTCACCCTGACGCAAGCGCTCCAGGTTCTGGTAATCATCACCGGCATAAAGCGACACGGTGCGGGAACGATCGAACGGGTCGGTCGTCAGGCAGTTATACCCTCTGCCGGTCCAGGCATGCGGCACATACAGATACCCGTCGTCGCCAAGCCCGCATGTCAAGGGGCGGGTGTGCTCGTAGGGATTGTTCCCGGCCCAGTCCTCAGCTTTCCAGTTATAGCCGGTGTAGCGGACCGCACCGTTAAACGCAATGCTCTGGTAAAACGCAAGATGATACTCGTGGCCGGTGATAAATTCTATCGTGAAGCCGGTAATGAACGCACTCCGGCTTTTTTCACTCAAGGCCACATCACATCCCCGAAGTTTCATTGCCCGGTCAAGCGTCAACGCACCGTCGGGAGCGAAAATCCTCAGCCGGTGAAGCCCGCCGAAATCGGTATCGCTTTTTCCTCCCAGCACCGCGCAGAATCCCGACGGCCCGGCGTCGATCCGATGAGCGTCCATGGATTTATCGCTCCAGACAACCGTCGATGCCCCGGGATTAAGCTTAACCGCGCCTTCATCCACGAGCGCAACATAGATATTATCATTGCCGTCACAACACATATCCGCCACGGCCGGACCGACTTTGACAACAGACTTGACCGTCCGTCCATCCGTACTCAAGCGGATAATCGTTCCCATGTCTCCGGACGATGCATTGTTGAGTGATGCAGCCGACTTCCCGCCCACAGATGATTGATCAAGATTAACTGCCAGCACGATAGCGCCGTCGGTCTGAATTGCGGTCCCGACAACCGCTTCGTTGCCGCCGCTCCCACCGAGATACGTGGAACTTGTCACCGAAATCTCCGCAGTCGCTATTGTCACCACACAGAGTATCGGGACAAGAAAACCGGGACCTGCTCCACGCTCCCGGATAGTTTTATTTCTGCTCGACATTCATCCTCCTCACAACCGTCGGCGCTAACATCATTTTCGATAATCACCCGGAACGGTACAGACATTCATTCTTTCCGCAATTCGACCGTTTTTATCTCTGATGCACAGCACAAGGGTACCTGTCTGATCAAGCCTTACCGACGCTTTCCCATTATGCACCGGCGCTGCATCCATAAATTTTCCTGCGCAATTATAAACAGATATTTCCCGGATATGCGCGCCCAGGCCTTTCACAACGCTCTGGTTTCCACCTTTTTTATACTGGACCTTCACCGATCCTGAATGCCGCTGCCTCTCTGTCCGATTGCCTGCAGCAACCGCCATACTGCTGAAATCAGCATGCACAAGCGCAAAAAATCCTTCACCGTCACCCCCTCCGCGATCAGGCTGTACCGGGGAGCGGGTGTCAAGAAGCCATTTTTTATTGTTTTTAAAATCTGTTCCGAGCATGGAAACCCTGCCTCCCCAGACAACAGTTGCGGCTCCGGTTGCCCCGGGAGAAACTGCAATGGCGTGCGTGGCCCCGCCGCTGAGCCGGGTGCAGTAG
>WJKA01000444.1 GCA_014729375.1 Chitinivibrionales bacterium | reverse complement strand
CTTCGGGCAAGGCCGGTGCAGCGCGATGAATCCTGCATAAGCTCAACTGATTTTTGCGCAATCGCTTCGCAATCTCCAAATGGGACAACCACACCGTTTTCGTCATTTACTATAATATCAGACACACCGGCAATATCAAATGCAACCACAGGTTTTGCATGCGCCATTGCTTCCAGCATTGCATTAGCCATGCCTTCCGATTCTGAAGTAAGCCAGAATATATCGGACGCCTGGAGCCAGAAAGATACGTTTTCGACAAAACCGGTAATAGATATCCTGCTTGCATGCTGATGGTTTTGCGCAAGCGCCTGCAATGAATTCAGTTCATCACCTCCGCCTATGATTGCGAGCCGTGCCGCATCTGTTTTTTCCGCCAGAAGCGAGAATGCGTGAAGTGCCAGATCGAACCGTTTTTGCCGCGAAATCCTTCCGATGCAAACAATGAGAATATCATCATTGCCCGCACCGCATACGGCACGATACTCCTGCCGCGCCGGGCTGCCGGGCGCGGGCAACGCCACACCATTGTACATTAACCGGCATTTATCTGTATCAAAACGCCTGGTTTGTGCAAGCGCATGAATAACTGCGCGTGAATTTACCAGTACGGCATCGGCAAACCAGCAGAATGAAACTCTGTTCCGTGCAGTATGCAACGGGCGATCAATTCCGAACCTGAATACAACTTTTGTGCCAACAAGCATTTTCCCTGCAGCGCCTGCCAGAAAATATTCACGCTGTTTTGACGGCACAAGTATTTCTATCCCGCATTTTCTGCAAAACAGCCAGACCCCAATTGCGCTCAGTATGTCGGCATTGTTAACAAAGGGAAATTTTACCTTTTTGACCTTTTCCGACAGTATGCGATCGGAAATTTTTTTCGAGCGAATCCCGAACCAGACATCATGCCCGCGCGCTGCAAGTCCGGAAGCTGCCGCAACGCACCACTTTTCATTGCCGCCCCATTCTTTAGCCGAATTTATAAACAGGATTTTCATGCATACTTTCCTGAAAGCTTCATTACAGAAGACTCCGCGGGATTCCCGCTACCATTGAAGTATTGGCTATCTGGTTCGCACAGTATACTCTTTTTGAGTACCGGGGTAACGAGCTTTTTGAAAATATCCGATATAATAAAGTTTACACAAACACATTGTTCCATCCTGTCACGCCGACTTGTAGAGCCGACTAGTGAATCCGAAGCTCTCTACACAGGCCCAAGTTGAAGACGAAGGCATAACCCTGCGAAGGCGAACATTCAACCACTCCGTTCAACAGTGAAAAAATCCAATTTTGAACCTGGACTATTTACCTGTTTTTTAAACGAACATAATTTTTGAAACCGCCAAGCTGCCTTCCACCTGCAAGCTTTTGTTCGATAAATGTTAATATTCGATATTTCAGCCTGTCATGCTTGTGCTTAACCCGCGGCCTGCCGGAATACTGGAGTTTGTCTTTCCAGTCCATGCGGCTGATTCTGTCTTTCATTACCGACGGATGGGTCCCTCTATATACGGCCAGTCTTGACAACAGCCCATAATCGAATTCAGGCTCCTGGTCGGCATAAAAGGCATCCGCCCTGGCCTTTCCCCAATGGGTCGTGCTCATTTCCTTTGATTTCGCCTGCATCAGGCAGGGCGGTCGAACCCATCCATAATGGTAAATGTATGCATCAACTCCGGCAACCTTCAGTTTATTTCCCTTTCGTCTGAATGACTGTGCCGTCTCCCAGCTTTCAATGCCCATACCGTTGCGAATAATCCTGATCTCCTCGGGATACCACCTGTGACTGATATGAAAATGATCGTAATCTCCCCAGAAATGACGGTATCTGAACAGCAGCCCCTCTACCTCTTTGTCATCGAGCAAATCCTCACACCGCCTGCGTATTTTCGGAAGGTCATTTTCATGAACGACTTCATCGGCCTGAACATAAAAGCACCAGTCACCGGTGCATTCTCTGAGCGCAATATTTGTCTGCGCGCTGTGTATCCGCCCCTTCAATCTTTCACGGTCGGTCCAATCTGTATCGATAATCCTGATTTTCGGATCACCAATTGCCTCCACAATTTCCCGCGTCCGGTCGTCATCGTCACCTTTACCGACCGCGACAACAAACTCATCACAAACTGGAAGGATCGATTTAATCGCCTCACCGACCGGGAAATAAAGCTTTTCGGCATTACGCGCAAAAGAAAATCCGCTTATTTTCATACGGCTCCTTATGAGAAACAGAAATGGATGTCGGGGATATGGCGGATTTTGTCAAATCCTGCTGGAATAAAAATGTTTTTCTCATCATAATAATTCATTGTATCCATAAATATTTTACAAACGGTTTTACCAAATACGTAATTGCATAATCAGTGACAATCCGTCTGCATCAGTCTCATCCGGTCTTTATTGCGAACAACTTTTCAATGGAACCAACCATTGCCGGAATGGAATATCGCTGCTTCACAGTAGATAATCCTTGCTCTGAAAAACGCATCCGCATGTCTTTATTGTCAAGCAACCACCTTATTTTTTCCGCAAGACATCCTGCATCCTTAACCGGCGCAAGAATTCCATTGACCATATCATCGATTATAACATCGGCATCACCCGCCCGTGTGGCAACAACCGGTGTACCGACACTCATCGCCTCAAGAACAACATTGGGAAGCCCTTCATCAATAGAGCTGAGTACAAAAATATCCGGGCCGTACATCAATCTGCGGAGATCGTTTCTTTCGCCAAGAAAAAAAACATCGGTTTCAATTTTCAGGTTCCGGGCAATTTTTTCGTACGGTGCCGTATCACCTCCGCCGGCAATGGCACATGCAATCTGCTTTCCTCCATTTTTTATCTTTGCAACAGCCTCTAAAAAATACTCGAATCCTTTTTGTTCGAACAATCTTCCGGCCCCGAGAACAAGCGGGCACTCGCCGCTCACCCCGAGTTCGTTGCACAGATACTTACGGCTCCATCCCGCGGTATCGGGAATCTCCACCCCGTTGG
This sequence comes from Chitinivibrionales bacterium, assembly GCA_014729375.1. Lineage (GTDB taxonomy): Bacteria > Fibrobacterota > Chitinivibrionia > Chitinivibrionales > WJKA01 > WJKA01. The sequence continues at coordinate 1,867 of WJKA01000444.1, read as the reverse complement.
GAACAACATGGATTCTTTCCTGGTTTATCCACTCAAATTGCTTGAATGATTTTTTGATAGACAGTGCCGGCGTAATGATATCGTCAACAACCCATCGATACGCCCACCGGTATGTTGCCTTATCATAAAGAAGTGCAAGTCCTTTGCGAACAAATATTTTCTGTACCCCGGCAAGTTTTGCGGCGACACCGCCGATACGAACGTCTTTTTCAAAATTACAGCACAGGATATCACGTTTATTTTTCCGGAAAAACCGCCACAACCGGAAAATCATCACCGGATCGAAATCCATCCGAACAGGATACTCCCTTGTGTCAACACCACGGTCCCTCGCTTTCCGGAGCCACACCGCATCCGGTTTGCCGATGCAGATCACGCTGTGTCCGCGATCGTGCAGCCCCGCCGCGGCAGTGACCATCCACTTTTCTCCGCCGCGCCATACAGGAGAGGGAATTGAATTCATGAAGGCGATTTTCATGGGTGGAGGGGGTTCGAGGTGAGGGACGCAAGGTTACGTAATTGCAGATTGAGCAATCGACCTCGTCCTCCGTCCTCGATTCTCTTCCATTTCTTTGATTTTGAAGGCACCGCAGAGCAAGCTGCAGAGGACAATTCCGAGGACGAGGAGGACGATGGCGATGGACTATTGGGAATGGGCATTATTGTGCGTCTCCTTTCATTGCCTTCGCTGCAAGTCTCGCCACCCGCTCCGGAGTGATCAGGCTGTGGCATTTGTAGTGGCCGTACTTACACGTTCTTTTAAAGCAGGGGCGGCATTGTATTTCGGCGGTAACAGCCTGTGATGCTTTCCCCAGGGGGTGAGTCCAGGGGGGAGATGTCGAGCAGAAAATGCCCACGACCGGGGCTCCCAGATATCCGGCAAGGTGCATAAGGCCGCTGTCATTGGCGACAACACATTTTGCACCGGCAAGTATCCGGGCAGCATCGGCAAGGCCCGTTTCGCCGGCCATATTGGTGATTCGGTCCGGCGCTGTCTGCGCAATCAATTCAGCCTGCTCCCGATCGTGTGAATCGCCGAGAACCAGGACCTGTGTATCGGCCATAATCCCGGCAAGTGCTGTAAAACCGGGCCATTGCTTGGCCGGGCCAAACCGTGCACCCGGGCAGAATACGGTATAATCGTGATCGGCAAACCGTGCATCGTCGGCGAATGGCATTCCCTCCCAGGAACCCGGATCAAATTCATCGCTCCCGAAAACAGCGGCATATTCCTTTATCAGGTGCGATTTCCGTGATGCACGTGAGGCGGGAATTCTTTTTGTCAGCAGCACGCTTCGCAGTTCCGCACGAATCCCCACTCGCTCCGATATCCCGCATCGAAATGCAAACAGTGCAGATGAAAACGAGTGCGGTAGAATATACACTCTTTCAAACCACTCTCTGCGCACCAGTGAAAAGGTCTCTTGTAATTCTTCATGGCTTTTCCGCTTGTACGGGATCAGGACATAATCCGAAAGCTCGCTTAGCAGCCCGAAAAACTGCGGCGGCACAATTAGAGCCGGCCCTGCCGGCTCCGAAGAATACCGTCTGGTAATCACCGCCAGTGCACAGAGGCAGTCCCCAAGCCAGTTGGGCATGAGCACTGCAGTACGATTATGAGCATGAGTAGACGGTTGCATAGCAAAACAAAGGGGTAAGCCGGAATTGGGGTAATGGAGTAGTGGAGCGGTGGAGTAATGGGCAAAAGACAAGGAAATATTTCTGTACCCATCACTCCATTATTCCATCACTCCACTACTCCAATCTTCCAATCCCCCGGTTCTTCCTCCCGCAAAATACATTCCGGGCTTTTGTAGCCGGGGATGCGGATGGTATTTTGGGATGAGCCGGGGTGGCGGAGAAGTGG
>WJKA01000443.1 GCA_014729375.1 Chitinivibrionales bacterium | reverse complement strand
GTCGAGCATTGCGGGAAGGGCAACCCAGATATAAAAACCTCCGACGGGCATGGTCCAGGATACGGAATCAGGCATGTGTTTATGAAGCGATTCATTCATTAGCGCTGCTTTCCGGGCGTATATTTCACGTAACTGTCTGAGGTAGTCAGGAAGTACGTTGCGGACGAGGAATTCATGGGCGAGTACCTGTGTAAAAGACGGAGAGCAGGCGTCTATTGACTGCTTTGCCAGCTCGCATTTTTCCATAATTTCGGTGGGGCCGAGAAGCCATCCGAGGCGCATACCCGGTCCTATTATTTTTGCAAATGAACCTGTGTAGCATATCGGCAGTTTCGGCGGGGCGAGAGCTGTAACCGGGACGGTATTTTCACGATCCGCCTCGTCAAAATACAGCTCCCCGTAGGGATCGTCTTCCAGCATGCATATTTCTTTGCCGGAGAGCCAGCGGAGCAGCTCGCTTTTTCGTTTGTTGCTGTACATTATGCCTGCGGGGTTATGAAAATGCGTGTTGATATAAAGCAGTTTTGCCCGATCTACCGACTCATAATTCGTGCCGAGTTCATCGATAGATATTCCCTCGTTGTCCATCGGCGTGCCGATATTTTTTGCGCAGTATGATTTAAAGGCGGCCAAAGCGCCGATGAATGATGGATTTTCTGTAATGACAAAGTCGCCGGGATCGAGCATCACCTTGGCAAGAATATTTATTGCCTGCTGCGCACCGGTGGTAATAATGATTTTGCCGGAATCAACCGGAAGTCCTTTATCGGCCAGGTACCTGGACAGGGATTCCAGAAGCGGAGGGTATCCGGAGGTAGGACAATACTGACATGCCGCCTGTCGTTTGTCTGTGCTGAGAGAATTATAGATCGTGTTGAGTTGTTCTATGGGGAAAAGTCCGTTGTCGGGCATACCTCCGGCAAAGGAAATTACTGCAGGGTTTGCGGCAAGTTTCATAAGGCGCCGTATTTCAGAGGAACGCATATTTTGAGCGCAGAGAGAAAAAGATATCATCAGGACGTCCTGTGTGATGAATGTGAATTACCGTTTTGATTATTGTCGAACCCCCGGCAGTGCGGAGCATGGCCTGCAATGAGCGAATCGGCCGCATCAGGTCGAAAGCCATTCGATTCAAGGATGACCGTTGTGTCAACATTTCCGCGCGGAAAAAAGTCTCCGACAATGAGCAGCCACACCGGGTGCAGCAACTCGTGCAGAGTAGAATACAGATGGGCCGTGACCGTTTCATGAAAAGTACCGATCATACGGAATGAATTCAGATACAGTTTCCACGATTTCAACTCCAGGCAACGCATATCGGGAATATAATAAACACCGACTGTACCGAAATCCGGGTATCCTGTTTTCGGGCAGACACAGGTAAATTCGGGAAACACGATTCGTATTATGCCCTGATAATTCCGCTGTTGCGAAAAAGGACACTCAAATGTTTCCAGTGCCGGAAAGTGCTTTTCCGCAACTGCCCTGTCAAGAGATAGTGATTGGTGTGAAAACATAGGCCGACGGAATATGAAATTTTTATTTGCTTATTGTATTTTACGGTAGATGATTAATTACAATTCAAAATAATTAAATTGCATTGTTTTTACCTAAATACAGAGGAGGAAATAAATGGCACACAAAATTACCGATGCGTGTGTAGCATGTGGTTCATGTCTTCCCGAGTGCCCTGAAGAGGCGATCAGTGAAGGTGATCCGATTTATGTTATCAATGCGGATAAGTGTACTGATTGCGGCACATGCGTTGATGCATGTCCTTCAGAAGCTATAGAGGGCTGAACGCTCCGGTAATTGCCGGAATCGTTTGAACCGAGCGTGCCGGTCGAGATATTTTCGACCGGCATTTTTTATTTTATCTTGTCTGAGAATGTGTCAATGTTGTAATCTTAATATATGAATCAGCGTGTTTTATTGCTGGGAACCGCGCCCCGGCCCGATGTCGAATTACTCCGATCAACCGCGGCCGCCTATCATTTCACCATAGAGCCTTATGATAGTTCTGTTGACGAATTGATTGACAACCTTCCCTGGGGAATTATTTCATATCTCCCCTGCGACCGGAATGTCATCGTGGATTTTCTTTCACGCATTCCGGTGGGTCTTGCGCAGGATATTCCGTTTTTTCAGAAACTTGAATCGGAACAGTTCCCCCGGTCTTTTGAAGGAATTCCAATTGCCGGGGTGTTCAGAAGCCCACTTGAATTTCTTGATGTCTGCAATATGATGACCATAATGTCCCAGCAGGTTTCATCGACCAGACAGAGTCATGATCTTGTGGGGGAAGTGGTCCGGTATCGGCGGGAGAAGAACCAGCTTTTGAAAATTGGTACTGCGCTGTCGGTGCAGAATGATCTTGATACGCTGCTTGATTTTATTCTCCGGGAGAGCAGGACCGCAGTTGGTGCGGATGCGGGAAGCTTGTACATCCGGGAGCAGATAACCCCTGGTGGCGCCTTTGCACAGCGGATCAGGTTCAAAATCGCCCAGAACGATTCCGTATCAATGGATGAAAAAACAAAAGAATTTACCATTCCGATAAGTGACAATACCATATCGGGCTATGTCGCGCTCACCGGTGAAGTACTGAATATTGATGATGTTTATTCAATTGGCGATACGGTATCGTACAAATGGGGGAAAGGGTGGGACAAACGGTTCGGGTACCGCATGAAATCGATGTTGACCGTTCCTTTGAAAAATATCCGGAGTGAAGTTGTCGGCGTGTTGCAGCTTATGAACAAGAAAGCGCATCCCGACCGGACCCTGCCGGGCGCGCAGGCGGTGATGCGGGAAGTGGTACCCTTTACGCATTCGGATGAAGAGTTTGTGCTTTCGATTGCGGCCCTTGCCGCAGTATCAATCGAGCGGGTGCAGCTATATCAGAATATTCAATCGATTTTTGAAGGTTTTCTCAGCTCGTCCACGGCAGCTATTGACGAGCGGGACCGGGTGACCGCCGGTCATTCTAAACGTGTTGCCGGCTATGCCATGGCGTTTGTCGATGCCCTTAATGCGGAAAAAACAGGGCGTTTTGCGGAAATAACATTTTCCGAGCAACGCAAGCGGCAGTTTATATTCGCCGCCCTGCTTCATGACTACGGCAAAATCGGCGTTCCGGAAGCGCTTTTGACAAAAGAATGCCGGTTGCAGAAAGGCGAAATGGATGCCCTTGCCACGAGGGCTGAAATTGTTAAATTGCATATAGGTGCCGGCAACGACGGCATGTGCTGGTCGTCAATTGAAGAGATTGACGGCGACATGGATTTTCTCGAACGAATAAACAAGGCCGGATTTTTGCCCGAAGAGGATTTGGAGCGTCTTGATGAAATCAGAAAAAAGACCTATCCGGGTCATTCCGGAGTAAATCGCCCGTTTCTTTCCGACCGGGAATGGGAGCACCTGTCGATACGAAAAGGAAACCTCACTGCCGGCG
>WJKA01000038.1 GCA_014729375.1 Chitinivibrionales bacterium | reverse complement strand
CTCTAAATCTCAGTGTCCTCTGTGGTGATCTTCTGTTCTTACTACCTATCAGCGATAATCGTCCAGATTGGCGTCATCGGCGTTCTATAACAGGAATAATTGTATATTGTAAACTTAATATCTGTTTTTGTAAAATAGCTGCGCATGTATTATTCATTGATCAATATTCTCATAGTTTTCACCTTATTCTGGACAGCACTGTACACAATTCAGAACTTAACCTGGATTCCGGGCGGCTTTGTGGCCGTTGCATGTATTAATTGTTGTATGGAATCCTGTAATCTCACCGTTTTCTTTAATCGGCAGCGTATTTACTTCAACAGGCACCGGTATGCCGTTTTTTGTAATTGCATTATATTGACGAGGCCCGTCATTCGGCTCGGTAACGGTTTTTGCAAGATCACGGAACGCGCGTTCCCAATCTTTCTTGTCAAGGAAATCAATAAAGTGCCGCCCGACAAGATTGCGTGATGATCGATAGCCGACAATACGTGCGCACATTCTGTTGGCATAGGTGATTATGCCGTCCTTGTTCATCTCGGCATATCCATAGGCAAGATGGGTCACAAATTCGCTGAACCGTTCTTTTTGCTCTTTGAGCTGTTTTTCGAGCTTTCGTTTCTCTGCTTTGATTTTTTTGAACTCATTCTCGTCCCCTTTTTTTTCTGTTTTCAGAGAATGAGCGGCAGTTGAGGCCGGTGCTGCGGTCATGGTAAGCCTGTCCTTAATCGATTAACTTTCGAAACGCAGTTTTATTTTTTTCGCCAGGTTAGAATTTTAATATAATTATTGGTTAAGTCAATGCAAAAAAGTGTTTGTGCATTTTTTAAAGTACGTTCGGAACTATTTTTTTTTTTTAATTTTCTTAAAAGTATCCTCTCACCAGAAATATCACATTCGGGTGTATGCCGCCGTATTCGCTTTTCGCCTGATCGCCGGCGCCGATGCGGCAACTCAGCTTACAGGTAATGTTATCTCCGAATTCATATCCTATTGATGGAATAAGTATAACTGAGATATCGGCTAAATTTCCCAATGCAAACAATCCTGCCGGGAACCGGTCGCCCAGCGTGAAATTTCCTCCGGTCATGAGATAATGACGGCCGAATCCTGCCATTTCTCCTGCAAACAGGTTGACAAGATCGATTGCACCATATTCATTGTGGTCACCTTTTCCCAGTCCGTTGTAATAATATTCGGCCATGGTATACAGACCGTTTTCAAATGTATAATCGCCCCCCGCGACCGCCTGGATATACAGCGAGTCCAAATCGTAATACTCCATTCCGGAATACACGGGATTATTAAATGCAGTCTCACCCCAAACGCCGATTTCGCCTATCTGCCCGGCAAAATCCAGACCTGCAATGAGTTTTTCCGGAACCAGACTGCGTTTAGTAAATACCGATGGTACAGATTCTGCAAAAAGTGAATATATTTCCCGATCTGCAGTCATTATACGCATTCCGCACAGGGACAAATCGAACCGGGCGATATTGGTTTTCCATCTGACTCCACCTGCGGTATGATTGAAATCAGCGCCCGGGGATACTACAAGCGACAAACCGCTGAGTGCGCCGAACGGGATTTCCGCTCGCAAGGCGTTAACCCCGATTTTTGGCGCCTCAGGATCAAAAGGATTCTTGCTGTTCCAGGCATCAGTGGGATTGAACGCATATCCGGTACCCCAGGCAATCATCTGGCGGCCGATAAAAAGATCGAAATGCCTGAAATAGAGCTTAATCATGGCCCGATCAAGGATAAACTTGTCTCGTGGATAGAGCGATGAATACGGCATATAACTAATCAGCTCTTCAACCGCCTGTTCCTGCGCTGCTGCCTGCTGCTCCATGAGCGAAAAATATTCGGTGCTGTCCATATCTTCGGGAATTTCCAGTTGGGGCATATACCCATTTATCATTCCTATCAGGCTTTTTTCAATGTCAACAAACAACCGGTCCATCACCGAACCCTCTCTGATACCCACAGACGGATCCAGTGGCGTCAAGGGCGCACTGACAATCAGATGAGTCTCGATACCGCCATATGTTTTGTAATCCCATGAGGCCTCGAGCCGGAGCAGGGCAATATCCGATATGGATTCATCCTCGGCAGCGACCAATGAAGTCATATTTTCCGCGTAGCCGCTTAACTGAAGGTCTTTCAGACCTCCGGCATAGAGCGATGCTGTCAAGAGAATCAGTACTGCTGTTTTTTTCATTCTTGCTCCTATCTTAATAAGCACTGGTTCAGGATCAGCAGATTGCAGATTGAATATTCATCCTCGTTTTTTTAACACCGCAACACAGAGACTGCCGAATATCTTCTGTCCTGATCTATTGTTCTGACCTGTTTTCCTGATCCAAATTTATTTGCTATTATCTTGCACTATTATCGTTTTTCAAGAATCGAGGACGAGGCCGATTTATGCTTCCCTTGTGCGCTCGTGCGCTCATTACTTCGTGCACTCGTCAATACCCCCTCCTCTATTTCCTCAGGTTCCTCTCACCGAACATATTTTCATCGAGCTCGATATCGTTTTCTATTTTTTCCATTTTCATGATCGTTGTGCTGCCTTTCTGTACGTTGTGCATTTCTACCGATTGCGGGGTCCAGTATTTGCCGGCTTTTGTGACATCTTTTATGGAAAGTTTTTTCCACAGCTCTCCGTTTTCATCGAAAAAATGGCCCTGGGTGGCGACAAAAGTTACTTTGTTGACCCAGAATATCATTTTTGAATAGACCTTATCGCTTGATTTTGCAGTCATCTCTATTTTGTAGCACTGTACGCCGCTATTTTCTTCTTCACCGGCAAGCTTGCAGGCGTAGTCTTCACGTCGGTCTTTTGTCGAGAGGTCTTCATAGGAAAAATCGGAATTATTGACCGACTGTTTTTTCTGGTGACTTGCGATTTTTCTCACCCGCGCTGTCCGGGGAGAATAAAACCAGATATCATCGCCATCGTTGAGCTGAAGGATTTTCATGCCTCTAATCCGTGCCGGCTCGACATACTCCATTATTCCTTTTTCGCCTTTACCTGCACTGTACGAGACAAGTTTCGATACACTTTCGCGTCCATCAGCCCCAACAACAACCTGGGTGATTTCACTCCGCGAGGTCTGCGGATTTTCATTCTGTTCCATTTTATCGAGTATTTCATCGATAGTGATCGCGGGCAACAATGCTGCGCCCAGCAGCATGGTGAAGAGTATTTTGTGAATCATTGTGCCTCCTTGGCAAATAGTTAAGGTGTATTTCCTGATCCATTTTCCTTCTTTAAAAATCGAGAAGGATGATTATAATCACTGTTTTACCAGCTTGCCGCCACTCACTCTCTCCCACACGGTAATAACCGCCGGCAAAACAAAGACTGAGCTGAGGAAACAAGCGCCAACACCGAAAAAGAGTGTCTGGCCCAGCCCGGCAATTCCCCGGTGGGACGCCAGTCCCATTGAGCCGAATCCGAACATAGTGGTCAGCGAGGTCAGCAGGATAGCCCGTCCGGTATATTTCAAAACTAAAGGGATGCTGCCCCGTCCTTCGATACGGTACCGGTGAAGAATATGTACGCCGTCATCAATACCAATTCCTATAATCAACGGGAGCGCCATGAAATTGACCATGCTCAGTTTCATGCCGACCGCCGCCATAACGCCAACCATCCATGCGGTACCGACCGTAAGGGGTATTGCAGCAAAAATCATGTAAGTGAGTGATCTGAAATCGAGCAACAGAAGGATAAGTATGGCAACAGCACCGCTGACAATTGCAATACGCCCCTTCTCAGCCATCATATTCATCATTAACTCCATAATCGCAGGCATACCAGTGATACGCTCAGACACTTTTGCTGTCTGTTCATTGAAATTGCTCAGACTCTTTTTATCCCATAAATAGCCTTTCGGATAAATGCTGATAAGAAGATCATCGTTTGATGTGTTGACATACCTTTTTTTGATATCTTCCGGAAGACTCTCAAAAGTAATCTCATCGGTAGAAGACATGGTCAACAGTTTTTCTTTGAGCGTGGCTCCCATGATTTTCTGAAATGCGGCGAGCTTTTCCTTGTTGTCACGAAGGGTTCTGATCCTGTTGGCGAGCATCAGGATATAGCTGTCTTTATCGGTTTCCCCCACGATCTGATCGCACTTGCGGATTATCTTGTTTTTCTCGCCATTTGCCATCACCGACAATTCACCGATTTCAACGATATTCATGTGAAGGCGTTCCAGTTCTTTGCCAAGAAGCGCAAGGGCGGAATCATCAAACGAAGTCTGCACCGGCTTCAGCATGAGTATGCTCCGGAATTGAGCGATAAGCGCTGCGTTCTCTTTCTGAATATCTTTTTCGGGTATAAATTCGGAGAGTGCATCGACACTGCCGATCAATCCGGTCCGATTGCCTATTTTTTTATATTCCTCAACCATGGCCCTGCATTCATCGAGATTTCTTGCCTTTACCATGGCATAATCGGGAGACATTTCGAATTTGTCAAAAATTCGCTCCTGTGTAACAAAACCGAGTGCCCCTTTGGCCGAAAGTTCCATCATGTCGTACTCCCATTCCATTTTCATCCCT
>WJKA01000442.1 GCA_014729375.1 Chitinivibrionales bacterium | reverse complement strand
TTGGAGGCCATCAATACCGCTTTGTACCGGTTTACTCCGCGCTTTTCTATTTTGTCCAGCTCAAGTTCCAGCATGTCTTTCTGCATGAAAACCTCCTTATTTATATAAATTACAAACAATAAATTACAAATAACAAACTGCAGATACCAGGAGTCAAATTTCAAATCCCGAATAATTTCCGTATCCGCAATCAGGCAACCGGCAAGTTCTCATTCGATATTCTGCACCTGCTCCCGTATCTTCTCAATGCTCTCTTTAAGTTGAATCGAAAGATGCGAAACCTGCGTGTCGTTTGCTTTTGATCCGATGGTATTTGCTTCGCGGTTCATTTCCTGCAAAAGGAAATTCATTCGTTTACCGACCGGTTCATTGCGCTTGAAAATTTTACCGAATTCACTGATATGCGCGGACAGCCGTGTGCATTCCTCAGAGATATCAATCCGGTCGGCCATCAACGCAACTTCCACCGAGACACGTTGCGGATCAGGCTGGCTGTCAATAAGCTGCTCAATCCGTTTTTTCAATTCCCGCGAATATTTTTTAATCCGCAGAGGCGCACGCTTTTGTATCCGCGCCAGTGCGCGTTCTATGTCGGAAAGCATTTTGCGCATATCACCGGCAATATGAAATGCCTCGGCTTCACGTGATTTCTGGAAATTTTTCAGCGCACTTTTTAGTACCGGTTCAAATTGCTTCCAGGTGGCTTCCTCATCAAATTCAACCGGTTCTGCTTTGATAAAATCACTGAAATGAAGCAAATCACTTAAAGAAACATCACCAGCAAGCCTGTACTTATCCTTGATTTCATTAAATATTGCAAGATAGGCTTCAACAGCAGGCTTATCCCAGGTAAGTGCCTCTTTGTCGTTATCCTGCACACCGGTCACATTCACCGTCACATACCCGCGGGATATTTTTTCTGTAACAGTCTTTTTTATTCTCTGCTCAAGGGGGGAAAACGACCGGGGCAATCGTAATTGCACATCCAGATACCGGTTATTTACTCCCCGGATTTCCAGCCGGTATGTGCCGGATAAAGTCGTTGCTTCCGCCTGGCCAAAGCCGGTCATGCTGCGAATGGGCATAAGTTCCTGTGTTTAGACAATAGTAACCCTCTACGGCAAAAGCTGCCGCAAAACATGCCGTTGGAAAATAATAGAAATTAAACATAAATGCAATTATCCGGCAAATATTCCTACATTAATAAATATTGGCATTATCACAAAGCTCAATTCCGCCATCTTCGCCGGCTACAAGCACCCAAACGCCATATATTATCTTGAAATATGCCGAAGAAAAAAGCACGCTGGGGTCTGATACTGTTCCTGGAAGCTCTTGTTTCCACCGGCGCCGGGATTACGCTCAGTTTCTTCTATCAACCCGGATCCTATAACTTATTGTATGACAAAGTCCTCCCTTTTATCGGACTGGGCCTTTCGTGCACATCATTTCTCATCGGCCACTTCTCCTATCCGAGAGTGCAAAACCTGAAAGTATATCTTATTGGATACTGTACCGGACTTACAGGTCTGGCATATTTCCTTCTCTTCAATCCACCTTTTTCGCAGATTGTTTCTCCTCCGCGTGAAGGATTCCTCCAGATCATTCTGCTTCTCGCATTTTTAAATATCATGACTTCGGTTGCGCTGCCCTCATATCTCAGATACAGGTTGACAAAAAAGCTTACGTTCCTAATCACCGGATGCGAAACAGTGCTTATTCTGGTTTTCAGATTTGCCCCGGCCCCCGGAAAATTAATCACACAATGTACATTCACAGGGCCGTTTGACCTGCTGTTCTGGCCCGGAATTCTACTGTTTGGGGCTGTTGCAGCTTGTACGCTCTGGCTTCTTCGTGAAGAATTTTATCTTGGAGGAATTTTCACCGGAACGGCATTTATATACCTCGTGGCGCGGAATTATGCTCCACTCCACGCACATCCCGAATCAATTCAGACCATTATGATGGCACTTGCCCCGCTATATCTGCAAACCGGAACACTTATCCACTGGTTTTTCCGCATGGAACACAGAATTTCATACGATCCACTGCTTCAAATCTACAACAGAAATTACTGCAGCAGGGTTATTACCGAGCAGTCAAGCCTTAACACAATGCCCCCCTTTGCCGTGGCAATGGTTGATATCGACCATTTCAAAAAAGTCAACGATACATATGGTCATCAGGCCGGAGATATTGTTTTATACAACACTGCTCAGACTGTCTGCAGAGAGGTAATTCCCGATGGGACCGTGTGCCGGTACGGCGGGGAAGAACTTGCTGTTTTCTTCCCGGGCAAAGTCACAAAAGATGTGCAACCGACCATGGAAAAAGTCCGCAAAGCTGTTGAAAAAATGAAAACAAACTACAAAAGAAAAAATATCAAGGTAACCCTGTCTATCGGCGTCTCCCACCGCTATGATAAAAACCAGGGCATTATTGATGTAATTCACGCCGCCGACAAAGCCCTTTACAAGGCAAAGAAAAACGGCAGAAATCAGGTAAAAACAATGAAAACATCGGCAAGTACGGGAAAAAAGTCAAAGAACGGCCCGAAAAAAGAGCACTGATTCAACGCGTTTTCCGGTTTGCTCAAAAACCGCCCATTCTGGCTTTGCCGTTTGCAGAGGTCCCCCGTTCCCCGCTCAGCTTTCCTGTATGCGGGGTGGCTGCATTCCCCGCAACACTCTCTTTTTGATCATTTCTCCTCAGGAGATTATTTTTAAGCATTCTAACGGAAGGAATATGCAGTGCTGATATCTTTTTTTCTCGATCAGCCGATGTGGGCACGAATTATGCTGATTATTGCCGCTGCAATCGGCGTTGCGGTAATAACAGTAGAATTAGCCGTTGCATTTTATCAACGGTTCTGGTACGACCATTCCCTCAGGCCGTCATTTGATACAACCTATACACCGACCTGTGCAATGATTATACCCTGCAAGGGTTATGATGATGGACTTCGGGCAAGTATCGATGCGTATCTTTCACTTGACTATTCTGAATATACCATATTTTTCTCTGTTGAAAGCGAACATGATGCCGCTGTTCCCGTAATCAGGGAGGCTATTGCCGGCAAATCGAATGCGCGCCTTCTGGTGGCCGGTCTCTCGAATCAATGCGCCCAGAAAAACTGGAATATTATCAAAGCAGTTGAAATTGCAGGAACGCCCGACGTGTATGTTTTTGCCGATTCAGATATCGTGCCTCAGAAAGACTGGCTTCGGCAGTTGGTCCTCCCGCTTTCCCGAAGTGATATTGCTGTTGCCTCCGGGTTTCGCTGGATACACCTGTCAAAAGCACGGTTTGGCCAGTACAATCACATGTTTTTCAATAATTTTCTGTATGTGCTTTTCTGTTCAGCATCGATTATCGGCAATGTAGGCCTCTGGGGCGGCTCCATGGCCATGCGTCGTGAAGATTTTGAGAAACTCGACGTAGCGAAGCGCTGGAGTGAAACCGCGGTTGATG
>WJKA01000441.1 GCA_014729375.1 Chitinivibrionales bacterium | reverse complement strand
GTCTCTCACCCACGCAGCAATGCCGTCGAAGTCTCCGACAGAATTGACAGCGTTCTAACCCACCGGTTCTGGGCATTTCCCATATTTATTGCATTCATGTGGCTCCTTTTCCAGGCTACCTTTAAAGTGGGCGAGTACCCGATGGGCTGGATTGAAGCGGGTGTTAAGTGGCTTATGCAAACCATGCAGAGTGCCATGCCTCCCTCGGCTATTCGCGATATGATTGTAGACGGCATAATCGCCGGGGTTGGGGGTGTTATCGTTTTTCTCCCGAACATTTTAATACTGTTTTTCGGTATTTCGGTCATGGAAGACACCGGGTATATGGCCCGGGCCGCTTTTATCATGGACCGGCTCATGCACCGAATCGGATTGCACGGAAAAAGCTTTATTCCCATGCTTATGGGGCTGGGGTGCAGTGTCCCGGCAATAATGGCCACACGTACGCTCGAATCACACAATAACCGTATCAAGACTATCCTGCTGACTCCGCTTATCTCCTGTTCGGCCCGTCTGCCGGTATTTGTTCTCTTTGCAGGCGCCCTGTTTCCGGAAAATGCAGGAAATGTCGTTTTTCTCTTTCAGGTAGTGCTCGGATTTGCCGCGTTTATCGGGATGGCACTTCTGTTTAAAATAACTTTGTTTAAAAATGCCGAGGACATGCCCTTTGTCATGGAATTACCCCCCTACCGCATTCCCACAGGAAAAAGCGTCTTGATACACATGTGGCAGAAAGCGCAGCATTTCCTGAAGAAAATGGGCGGTGTGGTCCTTATCTTCTCAGTTATCCTGTGGTGGGCGGCAGCCTATCCTGAATCACCTGAAATCGAAGCGGAATACGCAAAAAAAATTGAAGCAACACAATCAGATACCGGAGTGAGCGACGCGAAAAAAAACGAGCGAATTGCCTCTCTGGAGTCCGAAAAAGACGCGGCAGTGATTCAGCATACGTACATCGGCCGTATCGGCAGAGTGCTTGAGCCTCTTGTCAAGCCATTCGGCGCAGACTGGCGCGGAGCTGTTTCACTGGTAACCGGTTTTGTTGCAAAGGAAGTTGTCGTTGGATCTATGGGAGTACTGTATGCTGTGGGCACTGATGTTAACGAAGAAAATGATGTTCTGCGGGAAAAAATCCGAAAAAACTTTACCCCACTTTCCGCCATCGCGTTCATGCTGTTTGTGCTGCTCTATACTCCCTGTATTGTCGCTCTTGTAACTATTATTCGAGAATTACGAAGCTGGAAATGGTCGGTCTTTTCTGTTGCATACCAGATTTCTCTTGCCTGGATAGTGGCGACTGCGGTGTATCAGGCAGGCCGAATATTCAGGATACAGTGAAAAGCGGAATGCATGATTCCGCGTCATTGGCCGTTCTGTGATTTGCCCGAAAAAGATTGTGAAATCACGAAAACCCCACCTCTTCGGGCAACATCTTTCAGGACACACCTCATCTATTCACACCGACAAGCTTGACGCAGCGAACCACATCGGATTTATGCGATCGTGCTTCAAGCACATATACTCCGGCCCCTTGCCCCGAATGAAACAATGAAACCGTATCGCCGCCGCTATTTTCAATTTGTGCAATACACTTCCCTTTCGAATTAAAAACGCGAAGCATGGAATGCCGCCAATTCTCCGGAGCGGATATGCGCAATTCCCCGGGACCGGCATTCCACAATGCAAAGCCATTCGGAATATGCCGGGAACCGCCCCTTTTGCTGGAAAGGGAAATCGGCGCAGGCTGTTCAACCTCCTGCGCCATACCGTGTAGCCACTCCTCAACATTGGTATATCCGTCATTGTCGTCATCGGCGGTTGGATTATCGGGAATAACAAGATCGTGCCGGGTCTCAGGGCTCTGGGGAAAGCCGCCTGCGTCGGCAACGCCGCTGATAATCCGGCCTGTTCGTGTCGCCACTTCCATGACAATCCGCCTATCGACAGTATCGCGGTCGGACGGCCGTGCACCGGCATTTGATAGCACGTACTCTAACACGTCACCGGACGGCAGCACGGTCAGGGGTTCGGTCCAGACGGCGTCTTCTTTATTGTCAACAATAAGGTCCGCGCCGATACTCTCATCAGTGTACAACCGAACAACACGCGGATAAAAAGCCGAGTCGATATAATTATCCTGCATGCATGTCCGGGAATCATCATTCCATATATTATTGTATTTGATAAATGCGCCAACACCGGAACGGGGGCCTTTGCGCAGAACATTGCCGATTATGCTTGTTTTATTCCAGTTACTCCGCTCATCAATATCAACAGCGATTATGCCGGTATTATACATAACATTGTTAAGAATAATAAAGCTTCCTCTTCCGGTCAACAGAGGATTACGGTCGAAATTGTTGGCCCAGAGAAATCGGAGCAGAAGCAGACTATCGACCCCTTCACCAAGCGTAAACCCCTTTGAATGGCACGTATTGCCGTCGGGATGCTGGACAATGGGTGAATTGCAAATACCTTCTGATGAAATGCAATCGCTGAACGTTATGTCATGAATCTGGATACCTTGCCGCCAGACACAGATATTCTCATCAACCGACCAGGAAAATGAGCAATGATCGAACACGACATTGTAG